>NZ_DS989847.1:0-111605 GCF_000155555.1 Coleofasciculus chthonoplastes PCC 7420 | reverse complement strand
AATGCAAGATTAACCATCTGTAGGGGCGACCCGCTTGCATCAATAAAAAACTCCCATCCATTCAATTGGGTCGGGTCGCCCTCTCCTATTCATTTGGCTAATTAATGCTAAAACAACAGCAGCCTTTCAGTTTTACTAGCTGAGTGATTTCCTTCTCTTGATGATTCTCTGTGGAGTTGCACTGAATTCAAGTTTCAGTTGCCTTGCTCCCCATTGACTAACTTAGGAAATATCAGCGTTCAAATGGTTGGCTGCTGTTGTTTTTAGATGAGACAGATTGATTAATTTAGCCAGCGTTTTTACCTCTTCTTTTGAATCTAAACGTTGCTTTTGTATCTGTCTGATGAAGCTTTATTTGCTTCATAGTTCTACTTTACCACCTTTGATTGAAAGGACAAGGGAATGATACGTAAGTTTACTTTTATGGAGGAAAATGTGAAGTTTGATTAATGCTTTCCCGATTTGGATATGCTTGACAGACCACTAGGAGCAGAGGAGAGCCTCCTCGCGATCGCGGTTTCTCCCTTCCTGAAACACTTGCTTACATCTGAGCTGAGAGGAGAGGGCGACCCTAGCAAATTGAGTGGACTACAATTGTTAATTAATGCAAGCGGGTTGCCCCTACCAGGTATATTTATATTGACAAAATGCCAAACTTACGCATACTTGACTGTCGAACTACAATCTGTCTAAAAGATAAAGTAAATTCAGAATGCTTGCAAATCAAACCTTGTTTAACTACCATTCTCCTTCGATGACACGACGATGAGTTGAACGCATTGCTTGTAGAAGTTGCGTCTCCTCTTCGTCAGGTCGCCCTCTCCTATTCATTTGGCTAATTAATGCTAAAACAACAGCAGCACGTCCGATCGACTTGCTGAGTGATTTCCTTCTTTTAGTAATCCTATCTGGAGTTGCACTGAATTCAAGTTTCAGTTGCCTTACTCCCTATTAACTAGCTTAGGAAATATCAGCGTCTAAATGGTTTGCTGCTGTTGTTTTTAGAGAAGACAGATTGATTGATTTAGCCAGCGTTTTTACCTCTTTCTTTGAATCTAAACGTTGCTTTTGTATCTGTCCGGTGAAGCTTTATTTGCTTCATACTTTTACTTTACCACTCTCAAGTTGAAAGACAAGGAAATGATATGGAAGTTAACATTTGCTCGAAAAATATTAAGTTAAGTTACGATTATGGGCAACAATTGATGATCCGGCGATCATCCTGAACCAGTCGAAAATCAGGATCAAATTGAACAGTTCAATCTCTGGATTAAGTAAAAATACTTAGAGACTATTTGCAGAACACATAATTTGTGGCGTGAGGGTGGGTTTTACTGGGGGTTATCAATGGAATGCATTGATTGTTCTCTAAACTGCTCCTACTGGCGCTGTACTGGCTTTATACCGATCGCGACTGAACTGGCAAGTGATTAGATGATGGGGTTAGTATAGCAGGGAGTATTTTTACAAAAGTTCATTCTTTAGACTCAGAAATTTCCATGACGGATAGGGTAACAACGATGTCCAACGATGTTGATGCGAAGACAGATACAGATATTGAAGCGAAAGCGAAGCAAGTCCGCCTACTGCTTTACTTGTGGGATCTGGGAGGTTCAGATGTTAAGAGGGGTGAACTGACTAAACGACTGAAACGGAAGAAGGAAACAGCCGCCGATTATCAGGATAGTTATGAGACGTTAGAAAACGAGGGTGCGATCGCGGTTTCTCGGTATAAGGTATCTCTGGTACAGCCCAAGGGATTGCAGATGCTGGAAGCAGGGCTGAAAAGTGAGGCGTTTGAGTTTGAGAGTCAGATTGGCGCGAAAACCGCGAATGCGTTACTCAAATGGATTCGAGAACAAGATGTGTCGGCGGGTACTGTTAGTGATGGCGCTGTTGCAGCCGGAAAGACTGGGGAGAGTGCGATTGAGCAAAGCTCAGCGCCAAAGGCGATCGCGTCTTATGATCAGTTTAAGCAGGTGGCGCTGGATGTCTACAATCAGCTTAACCGCGACTATAACTTAGATGACTTAGTACCGATATATCGGATACGGCGGACAATCGGCGATCGCGTCTCTCGTTCCCAGTTCAACGACTGGATGCTGGAAATGCAGGCTAACGATATCTTACAGCTTCAAGGCGGCAGCGTAGAAGATAGCGCACCGGACAAGATTGAAGATTCCATCACAACCGAATTGGACGGGTTGCGCTGCTATGCCCGACGTTTAACATCATAAATTCTACAGTCTCTCTATATCGACTTGGGTGTACTACTGATTCACTTCACATCACACAACAAGGATTAGGTTCATGTCTTCCATTGAAGAATTAATCACAAATAAAAATCCCTTTGCAGGACATACTGTAGTTACACCACTACAGATCTGGGGAAAAAGCTTTCCTGATGTTCCCTCAATAAATGCTCATGCATCTGATGCTGTGTTTGATGCGGTGGCTAAAGTGCGTTGCGGGGAACGTCAAACCGTAGGAATTACAATTACGGCTGAAAAAGGGTTAGGCAAAAGCCATATTATCAGTCGGATTCGCCATCACTACCAAGCCAATAGTGATGCGTTGTTTATATACATGAATAAATATGACAACTTAAATAAGATCAATACTCTATTTAACCAAAATGTAGCGACTAGCCTTAAAGCCTTTGGTAGCCAAGGGGTCATGCAGTGGCAAGAATTAGCGGCTACTTTACTTAATGAAGCCAGAAACTGGAATTACACTCCTCAGCAATATATGGCAATTTTCCCCAAGTGGTTGAGCAAATATTCAAACAAATTAGGTGATATGCTCACCAATCTGGTTCTTCAGGTTAAACCAGATATTGATAATCCCTATATTGTAACAGCAATTTTGTGGACGCTTTCTTCTGCCCATGGTCGATATGCCATTCATTGGCTGTCTGGTGGCGAGTTAAGTCAGATACAAGCTGAGACAATGGGGCTAGCCAATCCTAAAGGAGAAGACAGAGAAGCCGACGCTTTAAATAATGCTCGCCAAATTCTCGACATCACCAGTGATTATCGAGTACCCGTAATTTGCTTTGATGAGTTAGATATTGTAGCGATTGATGATAATGGCTTTACTGTAGCCCAACTTGTTGCCAGTTTGGTCAAGGACTTGTATAACACTCTCAAACGCGGTGCTTTCTTGCTCGCTATGTATGCTGATACTTGGAGTCAGCAAGTGAGAAGTTTACCTCAAGCTGAGGCGGTAGTGGCTCGTTTGGCTAGTGAAAGAGCAGATATGCAACCGCTAAAACTGGACTATTTAAACTCAGATAAGGTAATTGAACTTGTTTCCTATTGGCTCCAAGAATTCTATGATGAAAATCAACAAACACCACCTGATCCGATTTATCCATTTGATGAAAACAAATTAAGGGAGCTTGGTAAGCAAAAACCTACGGTAAGGGCAGTGATTCGGTGGTGTGCAGAAAACTTTAAGCTTTCAGAAAATGGCAAAACCAAAAATATTGTTGAGCTTTGTTATCAAACACAATTAGATGATATTCAGCGAAATATAGATATCTTATCAGAAGAGAACAACGATGATATTGCTGACGCTTTAAAGTTAGCTTGTTCAACTCTCCAGCAGCAAACAATAGAGGGAGTAACTATTGATAGAGTAGAAGAAATCCAATGTAACAGTGTGGATCAAGGGTATATTCACTTCAAAATCGTCGGGACAGAAAATGAGCAAGAGGTTAAAATTGGAGTGGCTGTTCTTGAACAATCTGGAGGAAAATATCAGGGGGCTGCCTTAAGGCGGCTAATTGACTATAAAAGATATGACTTAACTCGTGGTTGCTTAGTTCGTTCTAAGAAAATTAACTCTGGAGCTAAACGAGCTCAAGAGCGCGTCCAGAAGCTTTTGCAGGAGAAAGGTGGAGAATGGGTGCGTTTACAGAGCCAAGATATAATTCCACTTCTCGCTATTCTATTCGTCTATGACAATCGGGAAAGTTATGAACTCAGCGAGGAGCAAATATTTGATTTTATCAAGCAGAAGCGATTAGCCATTGATAATGCACTCATTCGAGAAATTTTGAGTGATCCGTCGGGTCAAGAACCTGATAATCTAACGGATGATGATTTGCCGATGAGAATTCCTCAGACTGTTGCTGATGTAGACAATAATATCGAATTAAACGTATAACGCTATAAAAATGAACCAGCAGGTTTTACTTCAAACCGCATTTTGTCTACCCACCCCAGATATCGAAGCCTTGATCGAAGGGCGAATGATCGCCGCTATTCCGCGAATATTTGTCAATCCGGGACGACAATTTGCTCTCTATCCCTCAGATACATCCAGTAACGCTCTGCCTATCGAACAATATTATCGCTCAAATTTTATTCCCACCGCCCAAAAAAGTCTGGCTGAACTCGGTTCTGAGACGGTTCAAATTAAAGCCTGGGCAAAATGCGAACGTTGTCAAGTCTTGGATGATTCCGAATCCCTGGATTTCTTATCCCAATTAACTGTATGGACAACAGCCGGATTAGAGCAAACTCGTGTCAAACGAGGTCATATTTTTTTAGCCTACCTGCGGGTTTATCGACTCCCGCAACCGATGGAAATTCCGGTTCATCCGAGTCCCCGATTTATTCCGCTTCCCCAACCTTTAACCGTGACTCAAGACACACCTGTTTTGAGTCAAACCTTCTTTGAACAGCGCTGTCGCCAGATGGAAGAACGACAGCCGCCTCAACATCCGGAATTAGAGGAATTACAGAGTGCGATCGCGAAGCGCTGCTGCTTACAGCAAATCGCGTCATTATCAGACAGTAATCTAGCGGCGAAAGAACTCGACCAAGATATCAAAGAATTCTTAGGCTGGAGTAGCCAATCAATCGGGAGATTTGACTCTGATTTCATCTGGATTAAAACAATCGCTGAAGTCGGCAACTCTAGCGATGGTCATACCTTTGAAAAGCTGGTACGAAAAAGCTTACTAAAATTAGGATTTACCAACTCTAGAAATGACCCAAGAGCCAGCCTAAATCCAGAAGCCACTGGCGGTGCTGGTGGGATTGATTTTTATGCGGATGCACCTTATCCCATTGTTGGCGAATGCAAAGCCACCAAAAGTGAAATAGTACCCAGTAAAACTCCGGGACAATTAATTCAACTGGGGAACAATCATTTACAACAAGATTATGCTCCTTGTCTCAAACTCATTGTCGCCGCCGGGGAATTAACCCCAGATGCTTTACGAACAACTTTAAATAATCAGATTAGCGTGATTCGTCCAGAAACTCTCCAACATCTCGTGGAATTGCAAGCCCAGTATAAGGGTGCGATAGACTTACTGAAACTCAAAGCCTGCTTGCAAGATGCCTATGGGTTAGCCGATGATAAAATTGAGCAATACCTAGTAGAAGTGCGTCAAGATATCGCCGTGCGATCGCACATCGTCCAATCCGTTAAATCCTTCCAGGAAAATGCAGGGTTAGGCGAAGTGGGAGTTGATGCGATTTATGGTGCGTATATCGGTTCGAGTCCCCCCAAACCCTTAATGCCGAATGAATTGCGTGATATTCTCATTGAACTATCCTCGCCGTTAACAGGCTACTTAGGGAGAAGTAAGGGTAATGAATTGAACCGCGATCGCTTCTATTTCTTGCGCGATTTACCTCTAATTCATTAAGGTAAAAAAACCTTTTGTTGGGGACTCTTCATGAACATCTGTATCAACTTCATGTTGAAACCCCTACTAAATAAGAGATCCCCCTAAATCCCCCTTAAAAAGGGGGACTTTGAGAAATTTATTGTTCCCCCAGATACAAAAATATGCTCGCATCCTCTGGATTTTCTCATGAAACAAAAAGCGAAGAATCCTTTGGTCTCCCCCATGAAACAAAAAGCGAAGCATCCTTAGTCCTCCCCCCTCTTGTAGGCTCACAAGGGTAGGTTTTTTAAGATTGCGGTTCAGGTAAGACAAGGAAGACAGGTAGACCATCACTTCGACTTCGCTCAGCGACCGTAGACAAGGAAGAGTTTTAACGAAAAATAGGGCGTTTCGGCTTTTAGAAGTTAGTTTGACCGAACCGAATTCTGTACGGTTTTTCCCCCTTGTCTTCTTTCCTTCCTTGTCCCCTTGTCTTGTCTCCACCCTTAAATAAAAAACCTACACCTGTCAGATGAGGGGGGTAGGGGGACGGAAGGGGGATCTAAAAAGGGAAACTTCCATTTTCACAAAAGCTAGGGGTAAGAAAATGCAGAGTAATTAAGACACCCAGAATCGCACTAACAATTATACCTGTAGCAATTCGTTTAATTCGTACAAACTGTGCCAACTGACTCGCCCAAATATATTCTCGGTGTTCTTGAAGTGGCAATGGTGTATTGTTGTCCGATGCAACCAACCAAGCTGTTGCTTCCCAGAGTTGTTTACCACGTAGCAAATAACTGCGATCCCGATCATGAAAAACCCAATCCCGCCAGAGTCCGTAGAATTTAGTATGTAATCTGGCGTCTTCTGGATTAATATTGAGAGCATTCAATAATTTGGTTAAGCAAACGCCAAAATCCTCTTCTGGAGTAAAAAACATCCAGTTGATAGATCGCAGTGATAGAGGAACTGGATCAGGTTGCTCAATCACAATCGGAAAAATCCGTTTACCTTGACTTAAAGCATACTCTAACTCTTGACCACAAACCTTAGATATCGCTGAGTTTGGAGTTAGCATAAATAGAAAATAATCCGAATCTTCAATCCCTCGCTTAATTTCCTCCCACCACTCAACCGCTGGTGGAATATCTTCCCAATCTACCCAGATTTCATAATTCGGAGACAAAGCGACGTAGAGCTTTTGAACGAATACTTTGTCCTTGTGGGAGTAAGAGAAAAATAACATACTGCCACGCTCTTGAATGTCCAGTTTTCGGAAACGAGACTGGAACAAAGACAGCAGCTTCTTGGTAAAACGCGGAGGAAGAGAATGATTACTTGGGGGGTGAATGCTAGTCATCTGATATCTAAAAATATACTATAAGGCTTGAATTTTTGGAGACTTCATAGCAGCCAGGAAAAATTCCGGACATTGTTAAAAAATCTTGATAATTTTGGCAGAATAACTTTTGATATATTAATTTTCTCTAAGTTATTAGTCAAATTTCGAGTATCGACAGCTTTGTCCCTTGAAAAGAACTGAATTCGTGGGTGGAGTCGATTGAACCATAGGGAGATGTGCCAGGATCACGCCTTCGGTAACCTAAACCTAAACCCAACTCAAGGAGAGAATAATGCTGAAGAATTCCCAAACGCCCAATCAGACAAACCCGGAAAAGGGTGCAGAGAGTGGCAATTCAGACTCCATCAATCTGGATGCGATCGCCACTGACACCACCAATGCGATTAACCAACTCCCCACAGCCACACAGACGCAGCTTACAGGAACCAAAGAACTCCTGAGACAACTGCAGCGTATTATTGAGGCGGAGGATAACTTATCCCCCCAAGACAAAGCCCAAGCCTTAGAACAGGTGAAGATACTCGCCGAAGCCGGGAAGAATCCCCAAGCGCCCCAGAAACAGGGAACAGGGTTCTCATAACTCCAACCTTGACCCTTCTGCCAAAACTCAGTGAATGCCCCCCTTAGGTGCGGTGAATACTACTCCAATAGGGTATTGAACCGAATCCCTCTACCTTTTGGGTTTTTGTATTCTAAAAACATAGAAAGAGGTGGTTCTAAAAAACCCCTGAAATACTCACTTCGTTTTTAGAGGGTTATACATTATGACACTGATTCGTTGGGAACCGTTCCGGGAAATTGATTCCTTACAAAATGAAATGAACCGTCTAGTCAAAGTTAACATCGGCTAATCTTAGCCAAACACTCCTATGGGCGCACCGACGTGCGCCCTATTTCCCTGAGGTACACAGACAGATCCCCGACTTCTCCAAGAAGTCGGGGATCTTGCTTAAGGCTGTACTTCATCCGGACAATAATCCAGGACAAATTACAATTAAAGGAACTGACTAAATCTCGAATCCGCTTGTAGGGTTTTCAGTACCTGCTTAATTTCTTGGGTGCGGTCTTTTTTCACAATTAACGTCACCCCACCATCTCGCACAACCACCACATCTTCTAAGCCAATCGTCACAATCACCTCATCCTGATCACTGGTATAAAGAATCGCCCCTTGGGTATCTTTCCCTACATGAGTTGCCAGTTCCACATTCGCCGCCTCTCCCTTGTGCAAGCGTTCTAAGGCATTCCAATCTCCCAAGTCATCCCAATCAAACGCAGTCGGGAGAACATAAGCCAGTTGGGTTTTCTCCATTAAGGCATAATCAATACTGATTTTAGGTAGTTTAGAATAAGCATCAATCCCCTGTTGTTGTAACGGATTGATAATATCAGCCGCATACGTGTTTAGTTCCGCTAAAACGACGCCAGCCCGGAAAATAAACATCCCACCATTCCAGCTAAATTTCCCCGTCGCCAGAAATTTCTCGGCTGTTTCTCGGTCTGGCTTTTCTGTAAATCGAGCCACCCGATAAATTGGTAAATTATTAAACGTTCCGGCGGGTTCTCCTTGTTCGATATAACCGTAACCTGTAGAGGGGTAGTCCGGGGCAATTCCTAAGGTGACAATCGCCGCTTCAGTCGCCGCTAACTGAGTCGCCGCCTCAATGGTCTGCTGAAACGCCTGCTGGTCTGCAATCCAATGGTCTGCTGGAAAAAAGCCAACCACCGCATCTTCTCCATAGTGACGCGCAATTTCTAAGGTTGCCCACGCCACAGCAGGTGCAGTATCCCGCCCTTCGGGTTCGGCTAATATATGCTCGTTATTAAGTTGGGGTAACTGTTGTTTCACCCCGTCGGCTAATTGAGCCGATGTGATCACCCAGACATTGGCTGAACCTCCCGCCAATTGACTGAGACGGTCAGCCGTGGTCTGTAATAAACTCTTTCCACTACCATCTAAACTTAAGAACTGCTTAGGTCGGTGTTTGCGGCTAAGGGGCCAAAACCGTTCACCTTTGCCGCCAGCTAAAATTACAGGTATTAATTGACTCATTGTCCGTGCTATTCTGATTGTCTGCTACATCCTAGCCTGGGAGAGCGGAGGGGCGGAGGGAGCAGGGGGAGCTGGGGAAGCAGGGGGAGCAGGGGGAGCAGGGGAAGCAGGGAAAGCAGGGGAAGCAGGGGGAGTGGGCTGGGTAACGTTATAATCCAGCAATAGATTCGGTGAACGTCAAAGAATCCAGAACAGTTTGTGTGTGGTGAGGGTAAAACAACGTGTCGAACAGTTCCCAAACTAGCTGGAGTTTTCAAGTCTCCCATCCAGAAAGTTATCCGCGATCGCAGGGCGACTCTGATGTCGCTGAAAATGATACTGGGGATTCCCCGCCTCCCCCACCGCCAGAGGGTGATGGCGGAGAGTCCCATTCCGATGATCATTCAAATAAATCCAGTGGTGGTCGCTATATGCGCTGGTTTCTGTGGAGTGCGGCGTTTATCTTAACCGCTACAGTATCTGCTACCTTGGGCGCAACGGTTGCCCTAATTACCCCTCTGTCCCCCTTAATCGTGCCGCAAAATTTTGTCCCTGGCGCGAAAGAAAATTCCTGGCGACAAGCGTTTCGCTATGATTTAGCCCGACCCGTCAACATCCTGGTCATGGGAATTGACCGCGTTTCCGATAATGACAAAAACTCCTCCGACGTTTTCAGTGGTCGCAGCGATACTATGCTGCTGTTACGCCTCGACCCGACAGAAGAGTCTGTGACGATGCTTTCCATTCCTCGGGATACCCAAGTGGAACTTCCGGAGGTAGGACTTGCCAAAATCAATGATGCCAATGTGGAAGGGGGTGCAGCGTTAGCCGCACGGGTGGTGAGCCGTACTCTAAATGATGCACCCGTTGATCGTTATGTGCGGGTAACGACGGATGCATTTCGGGAACTGGTAGACCTGGTGGGGGGAGTTGAGGTATTTGTTCCCTATCCGATGCAGTATGAGGATGTCACCCAGGATTTGTACATTGATTTAGAACCGGGATGGCAAATCTTAAATGGAGACCAAGCCGAACAGTTTGCTCGATTTCGTAAAGACGGCTACGGCGACATTGGTCGAGTTCAGCGCCAACAAACGCTACTCAAGGCGCTGCGTCAACGGTTGCTCAGTCCCAAGGTGCTACCGCGTTTACCCCAAATCATTCGGGTGATGCAGCAATATATTGATACCAATCTCAGTTTAGAAGAAATGCTGGCGCTGGTGGGCTTTGGCTTAGATTTAGACAAAGATGATTTTCAGATGGTACTTTTGCCCGGTCGCTTCAGTGATCCAGAGGAATATGTTGCCAGCTATTGGATTATGGATTCTGCCGGACGCGATCGCGTTATGCAACAATACTTTCAGCAAACCCTTGACTGGAGTTCATCGGAGATTCGGCGTTCTCCCCAACGGTTGCGAATTGCGATTCAAAATGCCACAGATGACCCGAAATTAGCTCACGAAGTTGCTCGATATTTGGCAAAAAACGACTTCTATAATGTCTACATCATACGGGATTGGCCCGATCAGGTACGCGAAACTCAGATTATTGTGCAACAAGGCGATTTGAAAGCAGCAACCACCTTGAAAAGGGTTTTGCAACTCGGTCACGTCGAAGCCTCTTCCACAGGCGATATTGAATCCGATTTAACCATTCGTGTGGGTGAGGATTGGTTGATTCGACACCCAGAATCGGAGGAATAATGCTGGGGGAGTTATCCGTTATCAGTGAGCAGTTATCAGTTATCAGAAGTAGGGGGAGCAGAGGGAGATGGGGGAGCAGAGGGAGCTGGGGGAGCTGGGGGAGCTGGGGAAGATGAGGGAGATGGGGGAGGTGAATGATCAATGACTAGAAAAGAGTTGTATGTGTAGGGGCGGGTTTCACTACTATCGTTTTTTGCCCACCCTAATGTCACTAAACCCGCCCTGTCTAAATGATGAATTTCTGGACAAATAACGAATGACAAATAACGAATGACACATGACACATGACACATGAATTGCCGACTTAACCAACAAATTCAATTCATTATTGAAATTGATAAACTCAAGGGAATTCTGCGCCAAACCCGATTAACTGATGATTCTCGTCAGGAAAACAGCGCCGAACATTCTTGGCATTTGGCATTGATGGCGATTATTCTTGCCGAGTATGCACCTCCCCAGGTTGATCTGGGACGAGCGATAACGATGGTACTGCTGCATGATTTAGTGGAAATTGACGCGGGAGACACGTTCTGCTATGACGTACAGGGAAATCAGGATAAAGCGGTTCGGGAAGAAAAAGCCGCTACCCGGATTTTTGGCATGTTACCCGAAGACCAAGGGCAATCGTTACGGGAAATCTGGGATGAATTTGAAGCCGTCACCACGCCGACTGCCCGATTTGCCGTCGCTCTAGACCGTTTACAACCCCTGCTGCTAAATCAACAGAATCACGGTGGAACTTGGCAGCTTCATGATATTACTGAACCTCAAGTGATGCAACGTATGGAACCTGTGCAAGAGGGTACACCTCAGCTTTGGGGATTGGTTGAGCAAATTGTGGCGGACTGTATTAAAGCGGGTTATTTACAAAATGCGAGATCGCTCTCCACTGAGAGTCAAGTAGACTAGATTATTATGTCTATTGTTGTGGCTCGAAATCTGAGCAAAGTCTATCCCGTAGCGGTCAAACAACCCGGTATTAAGGGTACTCTCACCCACTTTTTGCGCCGAAAGTACCGCTCTGTCGTTGCTGTACAAAATGTTTCCTTTGAAATTGGCATGGGGGAAGTGGTGGGATTTCTCGGTCCCAATGGTGCCGGTAAAACCACGACGTTGAAAATGCTCACCGGACTTGTTCACCCTTCCGGGGGTGAGGTTAAGGTGGCGGGTCATCAGCCATTTCAGCGGGAATCGAGCTTTTTGCAGCAGATTACCCTAGTCATGGGTCAAAAGCAACAACTGCTTTGGGACTTACCCGCCTGGGATTCCCTGAGAATCAACGCCGCCGTTTATGGAATTTCTCACAACCAATTTCAACGTCGCGTCGGGGAACTGGCAGAAATGTTATCCTTAGAAGCCAAACTCACGCAACCCGTGCGGAAACTCTCCCTCGGAGAACGCATGAAAGCTGAATTGCTGGCGGCGCTTTTGCATCAACCCCAAGTCTTATTTTTAGATGAACCCACGTTGGGATTGGATGTTAATGCACAATTAGCGGTGCGGAATTTCTTACGCGAGTACAACCAGCGCACGGGAGCCACCGTTTTATTGACCAGTCACTACATGGCAGATATTACGGCGCTGTGTCAGCGAGTGCTGCTAATTTATGAAGGGCAGATGATTTATGATGGCAGCTTGGAGGGACTCCTCAATCGCTTTGCGCCCTATCGGGAGGTGAAAGTAGAACTGGCTCAACCCTTGTCAAAAGAGGAATTATCAGGTTATGCAGAAATAGAAGCGGTAGATGGGTTAGCAGTACGTTTCCTCGTGCAGCGTGAAAAGCTGACAAGTACCGTGGCTCGAATTTTAGCGGATTTAGAGGTGATAGATTTAACGGTTAGTGACCCCCCCATCGAAGAAGTCATCGGTCGGGTTTTCCGAGCCGGAGTTGTTTCGTGATTTTTGGTCATTGGTCATTGGTCATTGGTCATTGGTCATTGGTCATTTGTCCAGAAATTAATCATTTGGACAGGGCGGGTTTAGTGACATTAGGGTGGGCAAAAAACGATAGTAGTGAAACCCGCCCCTACATAGAAAACTTTTTTCTAGTCATTAATTATTTACCTTCCCCATCTGCCCCACCACAATACTGATTCAGCAGCGTCTAATTACTATGAAGCGATTAATTTATACCAGTAAGATATTTCTGTCTGTTTACTATGCTCACATGTTAGAATACCGAGCAGAGCTTTTTTTTTGGATACTTTCCAATAGCTTGCCGCTGATTCTTATGGGGGTTTGGATGCAGGCAGCTCAAGCCGGGGAGTTTGAGCTAACTCCTGAAGAATTTATGCGTTACTTCCTATCCGTTTTTATCGTTCGCCAGTTTACTGTGGTGTGGATGATTTTTGATTTTGAACGGGAAGTGGTAGAAGGCAGACTATCTCCTAAACTCCTGCAACCCATTGATCCTGTATGGCATCATGTTGCAGGTCATCTATCTGAACGCTTTGTTCGCCTACCTTTATCGGTTATGCTTTTAGGTTTGTTCTTTCTCCTCTATCCCCCAGCATTTTGGTTGCCTGGTTTGGGTGATATACTATTATTTATATTCATCACGGCAATGGCATTTGCCCTACGATTTTTAATCCAATATACCTTTGCCTTATTTGCATTTTGGACAGAGCGAGCCAGTTCACTGGAACAATTTTGGTATTTATTCTATTTGTTTCTGTCAGGAATGATGGCACCGTTGGAAGTTTTTCCCCCTACAGTCCGAGCCGTTGCCGAGTGGACACCTTTCCCTTACTTGGCTCATTTTCCTGCCGCGTTGTTAGTTGGGCTACCTGTTAATTTTGTCAAAGGAATTTTGGTTATGGTGGGTTGGGGATTGTTGTTTTTTACCATCAATCGCTGGTTGTGGCGCAAGGGATTGAAGCAGTATTCGGGAATGGGAGCTTGAGATGGGCGGAGGTGCAGGGGTGCTGGGGAAATATAGACGTGCCATGGCACGTCTGGAAGATGAGAGCGGGTTGAGTAACATTAGGGTGAGAATAAACGATAATAGCCAAATCCGCCCCTACACATCGCTCAGGGCGGGTTTTGAACAAACTTTATTATCCACAACTAAAAGAAAGTTCCTCAACCCGCCCCGACAAATCATTTTCCCTGAGCAAGGTTAAGGGTTCCCTAATCTCCAATCACTATTTTTGATCAAATTTGGCAACAGCATTTTGGAAGGACTGCTGTAAATCCAGCCAAGCGGCTTCTACACCAATTTTGATATCTTCCCAAGCATCTTGACTAGCCGTCTGGAGTTTTTCCAGTTGCTTTTGCACCGCAACCTGTCTTGTTTGCAGTTCCTCAAGCAGGCTAGTGTACTGAATCTTAGTATCAGCCTGGGCTTGGGCTGCCTTGGCTTTCATTTCATCAACCTGAGCATTTAGCTTGTTTAACTCAGCTTGCACTTTGTCTCGGTATATCTGTTGCTGGTTTGGTTCGGTAGCCATAAGAATACCTCATTAACGTCAAAAATTTGCCTCAAAAAGGCTGGGTACGCCTCAAAAAGGCTGGATAAAACCATAAATGTTTAATTCCTCCTTCATTATTGAGTGATTCGTCTGGTTCATTCATCTATCTTTTGAATGATATAATCCAGTTCTGTCTTCTATCTAGCGAGATAACTAATTTGTTGTAGCGTCTGATACGCTCAGTTGAAATAGGGGTGATGCACTTGCCCTGATTCGTTTGCAGTGACTATCCAACGGGAAAATGGTAGACCAAGCTCTAAGCCAACAAACCCATGCCGATTCCTACAAACACCGGGGTCGGAACTGGTGGAACAAGCTCACCGCCTTAATTGCATGGGCAAATATCCTGCTGGCATTATTCAATCTCAGCTATATCCCATTGCGGGATGTTTATGTGCGAGAATTTCCTAAGATCGCAACATTCTATGACCCGGTGAAAAGTATTGAGCCTCATCCGGATACCCAACGTTATCTCCAAACCGTTGATGCTTTAACTGTACAACTCTCCCAGCAAGGACTACAAGCACCGCCAACCGAGCAAGTCTTGCAAGAGTTGCGCCAACAAAGTAATGATCTGATTGAAGAGAACCCATTTTTGGCAGCCAATAAGTTTGGTACATTCGCTAAATTGAAGCGGCGGATGCGGGATCATCTGAATACGGAATCAGCCAAGCAAGCCTTTGCGCGATTTTGGCGACAGGAGTATCTGGTGCAAGTGGGCTGGGAAAACGCCCTCTCATTCTTTAACAGCGATATTCGACCGCTACTGAACAGCAATTATTTTCGACCCACCGACGAAAATGGTCAACTTGTTGATAACTTCTGGCGTATTGACCTTTATTTTATTGCCTTTTTTGGGATTGAGCTTTTATTCCGTACCTTCTTCATGTCTCGACGCCAAGAGAAGTTGACCTGGGGAGATACCCTCTGGCGGCGTTGGTACGACATGCTGCTGCTACTTCCCACCTGGCGCTGGTTACGCATTATTCCGGCATCCGTGCGATCGCATCAATCGGGATTGTTCAATATGGAGCGAATTTTAGCACAAGTCACCCATGAACCAGCGGCGTATTTGGCAGATCGGGTATCGATGTTTTTGATGGTGCGACTGATTAATCAAACCAAAGAATCTGTTGATAAAGGAGATATGGCGCGTGCCATATTGCAACCTGAGGCTTATGTTCAAGTTAGTGATATTAATAAAGTTGATGCGATTACAGACAGACTTTTAGAACTCTCGATTTATAAAGTCTTACCCCAAGTTCAACCCGATTTACAGGCATTGTTGCATCATAGTCTCAAGGGAGCGCTGCAACAATCAGATTTTTACACGGGATTGCGACAAGTACCGGGAATGAAAGGGTTGCCCAAAGAGGTTATGGAAAACCTGGCTAATTATTTAGCCCAAGCCACTTATGAAGTCATAGCCACCTCCTACTCTGATCTGCAAGGGCGACAACTATTTGACCAACTAAGTCATAATTTTAAGTACGCCCTGCGGGAAGAACTACAGGATGAGGCAACCCAGTTAGAACTTCAGTCGTTGCTGTCTGATTTGTTAGAAGAATTTAAGATTAATTATGTGCAGCGTTCAACTGATGAAGATCCGGAAGCCACTTTAGAAGAAGCTGATCAACTGCGTCAAGAGATGGAAAATCCCAAAATTCAGTAGTGTTTCACATTCTACAGGTCAAGTTATTCCCTACGCCAAAATGGGCGTAGATGCTAGTATTTGAAAGGATAATAAAGGCAGCGATCGCGAGTGGTGACCATGACATCGACAAAACTCTCTCCTCAAGTAACAATTCCCCGCTTAGAAAACGGCGATAAACTCAACCGTATTGAATTTGAGCATCGCTATTCAGCTATGCCTGATCTGAAAAAAGCGGAATTAATTGAAGGAATCGTTTATATGGCATCTCCCCTCCGGATTACCCAACATGGCGAACCCCATGCTCATATTATGTTGTGGCTAGGCTTCTACACAAGTTTCACTCCTAATCTGCAATTGGGCGACAATTGTACAGTTAGGCTGGATCTCGATAACGAACCTCAACCGGATGCTATTCTGAGAATTAAAGTCGGTGGACAATCAACGATTAGCGACGATGATTATATCGAAGGTGCGCCTGAGTTAATCGTAGAAATTGCGGCGAGTAGTGTTTCCATTGATTTGCACCAAAAATTCAACGTATATCGCCGCAATGGAGTACAAGACTATTTGGTATGGCGAGTTGAAAACGGAGAATTAGATTGGTTTAGGTTAAATGCAGGAGATTATGTTAAAGTTGAGTCCAATAGCGATGGGATAATTTGTTCAGTTTTTTTTCCAGGATTGTGGCTAGATAGAACGGCGTTATTAGCTGGAGATTTAGCCAAGGTTTTAGAGGTATTGCAGCAGGGATTAGCCAGTCAGGATCATCAAGATTTTGTTTCAGACTTGGCATCACGTCAGTAGGTGTTAGGTGTTAAATTTTAATTGAAATGGCATTTAAAATTGACATTGGGGGAGCGCAAAAACCCTGGATATGCCGTAGGGTGGGTTGAGCGAAGTCGAAACCGACCCAGTTTAAGGAGCATGACATTTTAAGTGTTAAGTTTTTTTATAGAGTAGAAACGCGATCGCAATGGATTATCCCGATATCGATATTGCCCCTCTCATTGATCATGCTCTCCTCTCGCCCACGGCGACACCTGAACAGGTAGAAAAATGGTGTCGTGAAGCTGATCGATTTCAGTTTGCCACAGTCTGTGTCTATCCGGTGTACGTCAAACTCGCGGCTGAACTCTTACACAACAAAACGCCCAAGGTTTGTACCGTGATTGGCTTTCCCAGTGGCGCTACCACAACTGCGGCTAAACTCTACGAAGCCCAAGAAGCAGTAGAAAATGGCGCGACGGAATTGGATGTCGTGCTTCATCTAGGGGCATTAAAAACTGGGAACACTGATGCTATCTATCGCGAAATTGCCCCAATCTGCGAGGAAACCGGGCAAACCGTCAAAGTTATCTTAGAAACAACGCTTTTAACTGACACGGAAAAACAACTCGCCGCCGAAATTTGCATTGATGCTGGGGCGCAATATCTCAAAACCAGTACAGGTTGGCATGGAGGTGCAACGGTGTCGGATGTCAAATTTTTGAAAGACTTGACAAAAGGACAAATCGGGATTGAGGCTTCAGGAGGTATCCGCACCATCGAACAAGCGTTAGATTTAGTCATAGCCGGAGCAACCCGATTAGGAACCTCTCGTGGACCAGAGTTGTTGCAACAGCGTGAGGGAAAAGACAAGGAATGAGGTTTAAGTATGTAGGGGCGGGTTTAACCAATAACGTGGCGACTCAAACCATTAACGTAACTAAACCCGCCCCCACCAAATCCGAGAGTCTTGACATGACACGAATGACAAATGACAAATGACTAAAACCTATAACGCCACGGGGATTAATCTGAAAAGTATGCCGCTAGGTGAAGCCGATCGCCTAGTCACGATTTTAACGCCAGAGTGGGGATTGATTCGGGTAGTGGCACCAGGTTCCCGCAAACAGAACTCGAAATTGGCGGGTAGAATGGGCTTGTTTGTCGTGAATCAGTTACTGATCTACAAAGGGCGATCGCTTGATAAAATTACTCAAGCTGAAACCTTGGAATCCTATCCGGGATTGGCGAAGGATTTAGGCAAGCTGGCGGCAAGTCAGTACCTAGCGGAATTAGTCTTATGTCATGCTCTAAGTGAGCAACCCCAAGCCGAATTGTACGCTTTATTTAATGAGCATCTGCGGCGATTGGAACAGTTACCCCCATTAAGTAGCAGTCACTCCGGTACATCTCTCCTTTTGGCACACCTTTGCCAGGGAATTTTTCACCTATTGGCGTTAGCTGGGATTGCGCCGCAAGTGCAACAGTGTTGTATCTCTCAGCACCCGATTCAGCCTGATTTTACGGATCAGAATTGGCAAGTCGGGTTTAGTGTGGAGGCAGGTGGAACCTATCGTTTAGCGGTAGAGGCGTCTCAACCTCAGAGGGTACTCCACCCCGTTGCTAGCCGTAGCCATGATGTCGATCAATCCCCTCTGCCACGGTTGACCTGTAAACTGAATGCCATTGAATTAACAATCGTACAACAGCTCGCGGCGGCTGAGTTATCCCCGTCATGCCTAGACGCGATCGCGCCCCTCTGGGTAAAAGTGGAGCGCATGTTACGGGATTATGCCCAGTATCACTTTGGTCGTTCCATTCGTTCAGCCGCGTTAGTAGACGCCTTGGCGATGTCTGCCGAATCATAGACCCGCCATACATAATTTACCGGACACCGCGTATCTTTAGACAAGGGCGAGTCGAGACAGGTTAATTCTCACACCGCCATATTTGTGCAGCGACTCGCCCCTACAACCGCACTAATCCCGAACATCCTGAAAATCATGGCAATCGATTCCCTATAAATAATTTGTGGTCTAATTTAGCATCTGTCCACAAACGAACATAGATGGTTTTTACGGCGAAAGCCGTCCTCCACGAAGTCAAAAGCCCACACTCTACCTGATTAGAGATTAGCGCTGGGTAGTTCACATGCGATGATAGAGAAAGTGTAGTTTCATACAAAACCGATCAAAATACCTGGAGTGGACGATTCACCCATTGGGTTGATCAGCCACAGCAGCCAACTGAAGAGTAAAGAATGCGATTATCTGAATCTGAATCCAAACGAGTTAACCAACATCCTGCCCAAAAAAAGTCATCGTCTGCGACTAAGCGCAATTATCGAGAACCTCACCAGCCGCCGCGTCAAGCAGAGAACGTCCCGGCGAAAACGGCTGAACCGCCTGCTGAACCGAGCAAACAAGGGTTTGTACCCGTTCTGAAAAATGTAAACTTTTTAACCTTGTGGAGTGGTCAGGTTTTTTCGCAGCTTGCTGATAAAATCTATCTGGTGTTGATGATTGCCTTGATTGCTAGCCACTTTCAGGCGGCGGGAACTAGCATCAGTGGTTGGGTTTCAGCCTTGATGATTGCGTTTACGATTCCGGCTGTCCTGTTTGGTTCCTTGGCGGGAGTATTCGTGGATCGCTGGTCAAAAAAGGCGGTACTTGTCTCGACAAATCTGCTGCGAGGTGTTTTGGTTTGGTCCGTTCCGGCGATGTTATGGCTGACTCAGGATTGGAGTCCCATCTATAAGTTACCTGTCGGCTTCTATGGCTTGTTAATTATCACATTCCTAGTTTCGACCTTAACCCAATTTTTTGCCCCGGCTGAACAAGCGGTTATTCCGTTGATTGTCAAGCGTCGTCATTTGCTCTCGGCGAATTCTCTTTATACCACGACGATGATGGCATCCTTGATTATTGGATTTGCCGTAGGTGATCCCCTTTTAGCATTGACCGATAAATTGGTGGCGCAGTTGGGGATTGACTGGCAATTTGGCAAGGAATTGGTTGTCGGTGGGGGGTATGCGATCGCGGGATTGTTGCTGCTAGTGCTGAAAACTGGTGAAAATACTGAACCCACTGAAGGTGAAACCCCCCACGTTTTTGCCGATATCTGGGAGGGACTGCTTTACCTCAAACGGCAACGGCGCGTCCGCAATGCCATGATTCAATTAGTTATATTATTCTCCATTTTCGCCGCTTTAGCCGTGTTAGCGGTACGACTCGCCGAAACCCTTCCAGGAATGAAAGCCTCACAGTTTGGCTTCTTACTGGCAATGGGAGGAGTTGGAATGGCGGCGGGTGCAGCGATTCTGGGACATTGGGGTCAGTATTTTACCCACAATCGCTTGAGTCTCTACGGATCAATCGGCATGTCAGCAGCGCTAGTGGGATTATCGGTATTTACTCATAATCTCTGGATGGCGTTAGCAATGACCGCCCTGTTGGGGATGTGTGGGGCGATGGTAGGGATTCCCATGCAAACCACCATTCAAGCCGAAACCCCGGAAGAGATGCGGGGGAAGGTTTTTGGGCTGCAAAATAATGGCGTGAATATTGCCCTGAGTCTGCCCTTAGCCTTAGCGGGTTTAGCCGAAACCTGGCTGGGTTTAGCTCCCGTCTTATTTAGTTTAGCCATAATTGCGATCGCGGGAGGGTGCTTAAACTGGTATATTTCCGGTACAGGATCAGCGATGTTAACCCACGCTGACAAATAGAGACTCACGATTCAACTTGAATGCATATCGCCTGGATCGGAAAAAAATCACCCTTTTGTGGCAATGTCACTTACGGTCGAGAAGTTACTAATGCTTTACTCGACCGGGGATACCAAGTTAGTTTTCTCCATTTTGCCCACGACGAAACCGCCGCAGATCCCCTGTGTTCGGGTTGTCAGGAGGTATCCCTCCCTTGCTTGTATAAATCCCAAGTTTATACGATTCCCTCACCCAAAGCGAGTAAGGTGCTAAAACAGGCTCTACAGCAACTGCGCCCGGATTTAGTCCATGCGTCTCTCACTTTGTCTCCCTTAGATTTTCTGCTTCCAGAAATCTGTGAAGACCTGAATTTACCCCTCGTTGCCACATTTCATCCCCCCTTTGATGGCAAACGCCGCAATTTAAAATCGGGAACCCAACTGGTTGCTTATCAACTCTATGCCCCGTTTCTGGCACACTATGATCGGGTGATTATCTTTTCTCAACTGCAACGGGATTTGCTGGTGCGTTTGGGAGTTCCTCGCCATAAACTCGCTGTAATTCCCAATGGAGTTGATGTGCTCAAATATGCTCCTGGCACATCGAATTTGAAAGTCCGATTTGATGCCCAACGTCTATTTGTTTATCAAGGTCGCATTGCTACAGAAAAAAATGTAGAGGCGTTACTCAAGGCGTGGAAACAGTCGGAAATGGGCGATCGCTGTAAGCTTTTGATTGTCGGGAATGGACCTCTAGTTCCCACGTTAAGACCTTTTTATGATAGATACGATGGGATTCTCTGGTTAGGATTTGTGGCAGATGAACAGCAGCGGATTGAGATTCTGCAAGCTGCCGATGTATTTATTTTGCCGTCGTTATTAGAAGGACTCTCCTTATCATTACTCGAAGCCATGGCTTGTGGTTTGGCTTGTGTCGCCACCGATGCGGGGGCGGATGGTGAGGTTTTAGAAGGTGGCGCGGGTATTATTCTGAATACCCATCGGGTCACGTCTCAATTGAATACGCTATTGCCCTTGTTACGAGATCATACGGAATGGACAACGCTTCTGGGTCAAAAAGCTAGAGCTAGAGTTTTAGAACGCTATACCCTAAGTGGGAATATTAGTCAATTAGAAATTTTATATAAAGAGGTCTTGAAAGGAACTCAGGCTTGCGTTACTCATCCTAGTCCCTCCTCCTTATAAGCAATGCCAATTCGGGAGAGTGGGAGGGCAGAGGGAGCTGGGGAAGCTGGGTTCGTAGTAGGCACTTTAGTGCCAGAAGCGAAGACAGCGCTTACTACAAACTCTAAAGTCAGTGGCATTCGACCTAAATCACTCTGTTGGATGAGTCAAATGGGTGATGTTGAACTCGTTACTTCTGCCATACCTTAAAGAAAGGTTACATCTTCCCCAGCTTCCAGACGTGCCGTGGCACTGCATTGCCTCCTCATACCAAATCCACCTTTATACATACATTTATTTATACCTTGAGTCCTATTGCCTGTTGCCTGTTGCCTTGTCCCCACCATACAGGGGGGTAGTTGACCCGAAGCATCAACCAACCGCTTGGTCAAGATTGCGCTACAATGTAAAGTAGTGTTAAGTAAAGTAACCAAATATTCATTAACTTAATCTTTACAATTACAAAGCTAGCGACCTCGATCCGTCAAAGAGGAATAACAGTGACTCAGACAGCACCAAATCCCAAGAAAAGCCAGTTGAATCGTTCTTCTATCGCCAAACCTGTCGAACTCAAACAGGATGTCGATGTTGTCTTCTATCTCCCTGATGCTGAAGCCGACACTTATGCACAAGATGCAGGTTCCTCTCCCCAATCTGGAACCGAGGACGCCAAAAAAGGCTGGCTATCTGGAGGAAAAGGGCTGTTTTTAGGCATCGGCATTGGTGTCCTCTTAGCGTTAGGGGCGACGCGCTTAGTCTCGTCTCAACAAGCAGACGCCCCAACAGCAGAACCTCCCGTCGCCACATCATCTGCCCCGAGTCAAAGCGTAACTGTAGCCCAAGTGACATCCGAGAGTGTCAACCGCCGCTTAGACGCCACCGGAAGTGTCGCTGCTTTTGAAATGAGTCCCGTCTTGTCTCAGGCGACAGGCTTACAAATTCAACAGGTGTTGGTGGAAGAAGGACAAGTTGTCAAAGCTGGACAGTTATTAGCCCGCCTCGATGATTCGGTACTCCAGGCACAATTACGCCAAGCCCAAGCATCTGTGGCTCAAGCCGAAGCCCGCCTCGCGGAACTTCGGGCAGGTTCCCGTAGTGAAGAAATTGCCCGTGCTAAAGAAGTGGTGAGCAGCGCTGAATCTGCTGTTGCAGCCGCCGAGTCAGACTTAGAATTAGCTAGAACCCGGGTCGATCGCAATAAAAAGCTGCAAGCTGAAGGTGCTATTGCCCGCGATCGCTTAGATGAAGTCTACAATCAAGAACGCAGCTATCGTTCCCAACTCGAACAGGCACAAGCCCGGTTACGAGAAGCCAACCAGCAACTTGCTCAACTTCAGGCTGGACCCCGACGGGAAGTGATTACCCAAGCCGAAGCCCAACTCGCCCAGGCACAGGCACAGGTGCAATCGATGATGGCACAACTCAACAACACCCGCATCGTTGCCCCGGTGAGTGGTAAAATAGCCGAACGGAATGCCCGTGTGGGAGATGTCACCTCTGGTTCCCAAACCCTATTCAAAATCATCGAAAATGGACGTTTAGAACTGATTGTTAACGTCCCCGAAACCCAACTTCCCCAAATTAAACCGGGACAATCGGTAACGATTACCTCAGATGCAGATAGTAGCTTGCAACTGTCGGGTAAAGTTCGGGAAATTGACCCGATCATTGATGAAGCCTCCCGTCAGGCGCAGGTGAAGATCAATTTACCTGCCTCAGCTGCGTTAAAACCGGGAATGTTTTTACGGGCGTCGATTACCACCTCAGCCGCCCAAGGGTTAACAGTACCCGCCAAAGCTATTTTGCCTCAAAGTGACGGTAGTGCGATCGCCTATATCTTGCAACCCGATAATACAGTGAAAGCCCAGTCTGTTGAGGTGGGTGAACCTCTGAGTGATAATCGGGTGGAAATTAAAAGTGGGTTATCTGTAGGCGATCGCGTGGTAGTTAAAGGTGCAGCTTATTTAAAAGATGGCGATACCGTTGAGGTGGTTAACTGATTCGATAAACAGGATTTTGATTACCCGGTAGGGGTTTGGTTTCCAAACCCTCTTTGGTTTCCAAACTACTAACGAAGTTTATGTCTTTTCATCTCTCTGCTTGGTCAATTAAAAAACCTGTTCCGACTATCGTCTTATTCCTAATTTTGGGCATCTTTGGTTTGGTGTCCTTTTTTCGCTTAGGAATTGACAGTAATCCGAATATCGATATTCCCGCCGTGATGGTGACGGTGACTCAACCGGGTGCGGGACCCACAGAATTAGAAACCCAAGTCACCAAGAAAATAGAAGATTCAGTGGCGGGGTTAGGAAATATTGATGAACTCACCTCCACTGTCACGGAAGGGAGTTCCACCACTACTGTTAGTTTTGTCCTGGGAACCGATAGCGATCGCGCCACGAATGATGTGCGGAATGCGGTTGCCCAAATTCGTCAGGATTTGCCCCAGGATGTGAATGAACCGATCGTCAAACGCCTAGAGTTTGCGGGCGGTTCAATTATGACTTATGCAGTGGCGTCTGAGACGCGATCGGTTGAACAATTAAGTGATTTAGTCGATCGCACGATTAGCCGCGCCTTGCTGAATGTACCGGGTGTGGCGCAAATTGACCGTTTGGGGGGTGTGGATCGGGAGATTCGGGTTGATCTTGATCCGAGTCGTTTACAAGCTTATGGGATTACCGCCACCCAAGTGAATGATCAAATTCGCAATTTAAATATTGACTTACCCGGAGGGCGGGGAAACGTTGGCGGAAGTGAGCAAAATATTCGGACTCTGGGAAGTGCAGAAACGGTTGCGGAATTACGAAGTTATCGGATTGTTCTCCCCAATGGCGCGACGGTTCCCTTATCGAGTTTAGGGGAGGTTGAGGATAGTTTTGCTGAACAGCGACAGGCGGCGTCGTTGAATGGGGAATCCGTTGTGGCGTTTTCGGTGCGGCGGAGTACAGGTAGCACCTTAGTCACGGTGGAAGAAGGGGTGCGTGAAGCAGTTACCGAATTGGAAAAAACCCTACCAGACGATGTGACTCTGGCACTCATTTTTACCCGTGCTGATGCGATTCGGGATTCCTATCAAGCCACGATTGATGCCTTAGTTTTAGCCTGTATTTTAACAGTGATTGCTGTCGGTTTGTTTTTGCGGGATTGGCGAGTCACACTGATTACAGCAACAGCGTTACCTCTCTCGATTATTCCCACATTTGGGGTAATGAAACTGTTGGGGTATACCTTAAACGGGATGACATTATTGGCGTTAGCTTTAGCGGTAGGAAATTTGGTTGATGATGCGATTTGTATGATTGAAAACATCGACCAACATTTAGATATGGGCAAAAAGCCGTTTAACGCCGCATTGGATGCTTCACGGGAAATTGGGTTAGCGGTGGTGGCGACAACTGCTACGATTGTGGCGGTGTTTATTCCGGTGGCGTTTATGGGGGGGGTACCAGGTCAATTTTTCCAACCCTTTGGCGTTACTGTTGCGGTGTCCACCATGTTTTCCACGCTGGTGGCTTGTACAATGACACCGATGTTAAGTGCTTATTGGCTGAAATCTAAAAGGAACCGGGAACAGGAAACCAGCAAAAAACGAATTCACCCGTACCGCAATCTACTCACTTGGGCATTACGTCATCGGATTACCACTCTATTAATTGCGTTGGCTTTCTTTATTGGGAGTTTACAACTGGTGCCGTTAATTCCCAAAGGTTTATTTGATAGCGGAGATACGGGGTTGAGTACGGTAATGGTTGAACTTCCTCCTGGATCAACCTTGAGTGAAACTGAAGAAATTATGCAACAACTTAACCAGTCGTTGCAAGAAAATCTAGCAGTTGATAAAGTTTTTACGACGGCGGATAATATCAATTCGGGTACAGTCTACGCCAACTTGTTACCTAAGGATGAACGGGAGGTTTCCCAGCAGGAATTTGAACAAGAAATGCGCCAGGTGTTCCGAACCATTCCGGGGGCGCGGATTAGTTTTCAAAGTCAAGGTGCTGGGGGAGGCGGTAAGGATTTATCGATTGTGCTGAAGAGTGAAAATGCCCCAGTGTTGACGCAAACGGCGGAAACCTTGGAGAAGCAGATGCGGGATATTCCGGGATTGGTGGAAGTCACTTCCAGTACCAGTTTAGTTAAGCCGGAAATTGTGATTCAGCCTGATCCAGAACGGGCGGCGGATTTGGGGGTTTCGGTGGGCGCGATCGCACGAACGGCATCTTTGGCGTTAATTGGCGATAATGAGTCGAATCTGGCTAAGTTTGATTTAGCGGATCGGCAGATTCCAATTCGGGTACAACTGAACCCAGATACTCGCGCCGATATTAGTACCCTGAAAAATTTACAGGTTCCCAGTCAAACCGGGAATTTGGTTCCAATTAGTGCAGTGGCGGATATTCGTTTGGGAAGTGGTCCAGCGCAAATTGACCGTTTTGATCGCAATCGTCAGGTATCGGTGGAAGCGAATTTAGAGGGGATTTCTCTAGGCGATGCGTTAGAAACGGTGAAAGCGTTACCCGCGATGAATCCCCTCCCGCCCGATGTCGCTGAGGAACCGGCTGGGGATGCCAAGATTATGCAGGATATTTTTACCCGGTTTGCAACTGCATTAGGGGCGGCGATTCTCTCGATTTATGCGATTCTGGTCTTACTTTATAGCAATTTCTTGTATCCGTTTGGGATTTTAGTGGCTTTGCCTTTATCCATTGGTGGGGCGTTACTGGGGTTGTTAGTGACGCAGAAAGAGTTGGGCTTGTTTGCCTTAATTGGGATTGTTTTGCTGATGGGATTGGTGACTAAAAATGCAATTTTATTAGTAGACTTTGCTTTAGCTGGCATAAAAGAAGGAAAACCCCAATTTAAAGCGGTAGTGGAGGCGGGGGTGTCTCGGTTACGCCCAATTCTGATGACCTCGGTGTCTACAATTGCGGGGATGATGCCCATTGCCTTAGAATTAGGGGCGGATGGTGAAGTACGCAGTCCCATGGCGATCGCGGTAATTGGTGGGTTTACGACTTCAACCTTGTTAACCTTGGTGGTGGTTCCCGTGTTATTTACTTATGTGGATAACTTATATCGCTGGATGCGCGGATTATTTGGGGGAAAGAAAAAGCAGGTTCAGTTATAACTAGAGTTTATATGGGAACACGTTGATGCTATTGTTAGATTATTCTGCGATCGCTATTCCTCTAATCGCTAATTTACTGGATATTTCTGGGCTTTTTTGTCCAGTGTTAGGCGGATAGCGGGATAGGGAAATAATTCGCGAAATCCCCGCCTTCGCTGTTGCGGAGACTCCGGAGTCAAATAACTCCACAGGGTTTCCCAATAAAAAAAGGATACACCATCAAAGGCGCGATCGCGAACCGCTTCAACTTGGGCTTGAATTTGCTCAAAGGAAATCGGATCAGCCAATGTTCCCGTTAAAATGCCAATACTTACCGGAATAGTTCGCCGCGCCATGCGTACTGCGGGTTGATTAAGTTCCGCCGTAAAACTACTCAACTCATCCCGATAAACCTGTAACACTAATTCATCAACCCAACCCCGTTGTACCCACGTTTGCCAGTCTTGTAGATAATGTTTATAAGCAAAGGCTTGGGGATTGGGTGAAAGCGAGATGATACAATCCGGTTTAATTGATTTAACCGTCTGGACAATCTCTCCCATAAACTCGCTAATCTTATTCGCCCGCCAGCGCATCCATTCACTATTTAATGGCGAATTTGGGGGAGAATTTCCATAATGTTCTTGCTGATAACGCTCAATGGTATAAGGATCATAACCCAATTCCACAGGCATCCCAAAGTGATCATCCAACTGAATCCCATCCACATCATATTGGCTGACTACTTCCTTAATTAGATCCAGGATAAGCTGTTGTACCTCTGGATGTAACGGATTCAGCCATAAGAGTTGGGGATTCTCCGGATCAGATTTTTGCGTTAAACTCTGAGTGATCCAAGTGGGATGACGCCGCGCTAATTCAGAATAAATCGGTGTCATAAATCCATACTCAAACCAAGGAATTACCCGTAACCCTTGGCGATGTCCCTGCTGTAGAATATCTGCCAAAACATCTCCATTGAGGCGCATAATTGCCAGCAAAGGTTCTTGTGTCGCCACTGCACTCGGATAAAACGTATGTCCCCGATTCCAAACCACCGGATAAACCGTGTTAAAGTTCAGTTTAGACAATTGCGCGATCGCTCGGTTAATTCCCCATGGCGAAAACAATACACCACTGGCGACATTTGTCAACCAAACGCCTCTAATTTCTGTAATTTTTGTTGGCGTTTGGGAACGCGCCAAAGATGGGGAAAATACAATCGATTTAGCAACCAGTAGGACAATACTGAATACCAGCCCTAATACGAGAAAAACCCTGAATCTACGTTGACGTTTGTCATTCGTCATTCGTCATTTGTCATTTGTCATTTGTCAATGGATTAATCTTAACCCCCCTTAATCCCCCGTGCAATAAAAGCGAAGCATCCTTTTGTCTCCCCCATGAAACAAAACGCGAAGCATCCTTTTGTCTCCCCCTTTTTAAGGGGGACGGAAGGGGGATCTAAAAAGGGGGACGGAAGGGGGATCTAAAAAGGGGGACGGAAGGGGGATCTAAAAAGGGGGGAACGAGGAGGGTAGGGGAGAAATGTTCCCTCCCCTTGATAAGGGGAGGGTTAGGGTGGAGTCAGATCAAGGTATTGCTTTCTTTTTGAAGCTCAAGTTGACACCAATGAATGTTTGCGCCCGATTCTAGGGTATCAATTTTCGTCACACAGCCGTTGAGTAAACAAATTGGTTATTAGCTTGAAATCCAACGCCTTGGTTACTGACTGGAAATCCTCCCCCATTACTCCCCTGCATCTCGTTAATATCTAAACCATAGAGTTTTGCACCTTTTAACTTAGCATCCAGCAACTCAGCTTTTTTGAGAATTGCCCAGGTTAGATTCGCATTTTCCAGATTCGCATTCTCCAGATTAGCGCCCGTCAAATCTGCGCCTTGGAGATTCGCCCAATCCAATTTAGCGGATTCTAAATTCGCGGCAATCAAACTTGCCCCTTCTAAATTAGCCCGACTTAATCTCGCACCACTGAAATTAACCCCTTCTAAATCAGCGCCCGCTAAATCTAAATCTTTTAACCAGGCGTAGCTGAGATTGACAAAACTCAGTGCTGACCCATAAACCCTAGCACCAATCAACCGTGCTTCCGATAAATTCGCCCATTTGAAATTCACGCCCGTTAAATTTGCATCTCGCAAATTCGCCCGTTCTAACTGCGCTCCGCAAAGATTTGCACCCCATAAGTTAGCCCGTCGGAGGTTTGTACCATTCAATATTGCCCCACTGAGTTTAGCACCCGTGAGCTTTGATTTGACCATAAAAGCACCATTGATATTGGCTTTAGTCAAATCAGCGTCAACAAGTTTGGCATCGCTCATTTTAACGTAATTAAGATTCGTCCAATTCATCTGAGTGCCACTCAAATCTGATTTGAGTAAAAATGCTCTGGTCAAATCAGCACCTCTGAGATTCGCCCCTGTTAGGTTAACTCCGATTAACATAACTCCCCTGAGGTTAGCCCCACTGAGGTCAATCCCGGTGAATTCTCGATTTCCTTGTTCGTACAGTTTGAGAAGTTGTCTAACGTTCATAGCTACAACGTCCACTAAGTATTTATGATTTGGGCAAAGTTGAATGATTGATAATTTTAATGGAATTCTCTTTCTACTTTAATCCTGATAGTTAATGAATAAACCTTCTTTGAAAAAATTTACGTTTATGCCCAAAGTCCTTAAACTGTAGTATAATCCATCCTTTCTCTCTGAGCCTATTCCTAGAAACCGGGTTTCTCGTCAGTATGACAACGCAATATCAACCTTTCACCCCAAGAAACCCGGTTTCTTGACCGATGTCCTAGGACGTCGCCAAAATTTAAAATCCTTAACGTTGCCAAAATGTTCCTGTCTGACTTTACTAATAAAGATTATACTGCTATACGATTGCCATTTCGCCCAAATCGCCGCCTTCTTTATCAAGCTTAAAGAAGTTGTTGAGTAATATTAACTTCACCACTGTCCGCCTAATAATTCAGATTACACTGCCATACTTGTCATACACCCTATACTATTTAAATTGGCAATTAATGGGCTGATAGAGTGATGATTAGAACAAACAAGATAATTGTATGACAAATAACGACTGATTTTTACGCCAGGGTGTGAATTTGACCCGCTTGAACAGAAAGAATTTGGGAGGAGTTCAACCACTGAGCATCAAATGCGCCTAAGTGAGTGGTTGTAATTAGGGTTTGAAACCGATCTTGAATCGCATCCAAAAGCTGATTTTGGCGGTTAGGATCAAGTTCTGCTAAAACATCATCTAGTAATAACAGGGGCGGTTCACCCACCACTTCTTCTATTAGTTTTAACTCTGCCAATTTTAGTGCCAAAACCAACGTCCGTTGTTGTCCTTGAGAACCATAGGAACGGGCAGGGGTTTGGTTAATTGTAAATTCCACATCATCTCGGTGTGGACCAACCAGAGTTATCCCCTGACGCTGTTCAGGAAAACGACGATGGTGGAGTTTATCTAAAAATGCCTGTTGAACAGCTTCTGGGTCATCCTTCTCTAGGTTGACATTTGGCGCGTAGGTCACTTCGAGTAACTCTGTTTTACCACTAATACTACTATGCCAAGATTGAGCAAGTGGCGCTAATCGTTGCAACACTCTAGCACGACGCCGAGTCACACGCGACCCTGCTGTTGCCAGTTGTGCATCCCAAAGAGCCAGTTCTGTCTGGGGTTGCTTTGATATTACCCCCTCTGGCGTCCTCTCTTCTTCCTGCTTCCGGATGGTTTTGAGCAACGCATTGCGCTGGCGCAGGACTTGATTATATTGCTGCAAAATATAAGCATAAATCGGTTCAAGTTGGGTGAGAATAGAATCCAGCCAATTCCGGCGTCGTTCCGGACTTCCACGCACTAAATCCAAATCCAGACTGGAAAACTGTACCGCATTCAAAATCCCTAAAAAATCAAGCTGGCGACGTAAGGATTCACGATTTAGAGCAACAGTACGCCGTCCCTGACTGCGAAGGGTTAACCCCAATTCAACAGAACCATAAGCCCGTTCCAATAGTGCCTGAATCTGACCCATCGAGGCGTCTTCCAACACCATTTCGCGATCGCGCCCTGACCGATGACTTTTCAGTGTCGAGAGTAATTCTACCGCTTCTAGCAGATTAGACTTACCCTGAGCATTATTCCCCACCAAAATCGTTTTCGGTGCCTCAAAATTAACCAAGCAATCCCGATAATTCCGAAACTGGCGCAACTTTAAGCATTTTAAGTACATTGGTCATGGTTGACTGTTGACTATTAATTCCAATTACCTGTTCCCTGTGACACACCGAGCGTGTTACCGAGCGTGTTACTGAGCGAAGCCGAAGTAAGTCGAGGTAAGTCGAGGTGTTCCCTGTTCCCTGACCAATTACCGATTTTTATACCAACGAATAAACAGCTTCTCCAACTCAACCCAAATAAACAATGACGTACTAAACCCCAAGCAAATCAGCAGTTCAGTAAGGGTGAGAGGTTCTGTCCCAAAGAAATTTTGCAAAAATGGCACATAAACCAATGCCAGTTGCAAGATAGTCGTAACCGTTACTGCCCAGATTAAATAGGGATTCGAGAACGGATTTATCTCAACCGTTAAACGAGTATTGGAACGAACCGCGATCGCATGTCCCATCTGAGCCAAACATAAGGTTGTAAAGACCATCGTCTTCCAGTGGAGTGGATAATAGTCATAAGCCAGCGCCATTAAAATAATCGTGACAATGGCGAAAATAATCCCAATCCGCACCATATAGGCACCCAGCCCCCGGGCAAAAATACTCTCACGGGGACTAAAGGGAGGACGCTTCATCACATCCGGTTCAGCCGGTTCTACCGCCAACGCTAAAGCAGGTAAACCATCAGTCACTAAGTTCATCCAGAGAATTTGTAACGGTGACAGGGGAACATCTTGAAGTCCCATAATCGGTGCTGCGGCAATCGTTAACACCTCACCAATGTTACTGCCCAAGATATAACGAATAAAGCGACGGATATTATCATAAACCGTGCGACCTTCTTCAGTCGCAGCAACAATCGTGGCAAAGTTATCATCCAGCAGTACCATATCACTGGCTTCCTTACTCACATCGGTTCCGGTAATCCCCATAGCAATCCCGATATCCGCTTGCTTCAGGGCGGGAGCATCATTTACCCCATCTCCCGTCATCGCCACGAATTCACCTTGACGCTGAAGCCCTTGGACAATCCGCAGCTTATGTTCAGGAGAAACACGAGCATAAACGCTCACCTCCTTGACCTGTTTATCCAGATCCGATTGTCCCAGCTTTTGTAACTCCTGACCCGTGAGAACTCGATCATGTTGATCCGCAATACCCAAAGCATGGGCGATCGCGCGAGCGGTAAGCTGATGATCTCCGGTAATCATCACCGGGCGAATACCTGCATTCCGACAACGGCGCACGGCATCCATAACTTCTGGACGAGGGGCGTCTAACATCCCCACCAGTCCCAACCAAACTAATTCTTGCTCAGTGGTTTCACTCTTCTCTACCCTGTCATCAGGTGCAGCATCTAGAGGCTTATAGGCAAACCCCAAGACTCGCAATCCCGCCCCAGCCATTTGATTATTGTGTCGCAAAATATCCGTCCGTTGCTCATCGGTCAACACCTCGGTACGATCGCCCGCCTGCAAAGAATGGCAACGCTCTAAGATTAACTCAGGGGAACCCTTGGTAAACATGAGGTAGGTTCCTTGTCCATCATTGGTTCCCGCTGAGCCATTTGACCCTTGACAGATTACACTCATGCGCTTTCGCTCTGAGGAAAAAGGAATTTCACCCACCCGAGGAAACTGACGCCGCAAGGGTTCTTTATCAACACCCCCCTTCCCAGCGAGGGTAATTAATGCCCCTTCAGTGGGGTCTCCTAAAATCAGCCAATCATCCTGTTCATACTGCAAAATAGCATCATTACAGAGGGCACACCCTTGAAGTAAGACCTGTAATTCGGGATACTCTTGGGTAGAAACGGCTGTCTCGGCGATGAGAAACTCCCCGTTAGGCGCATAGCCTTCTCCCGTGACTTGGAATGTGTGCTGGGGCGTGATCACCCATTGCACGACCATCTTATTTTGAGTCAGGGTACCCGTTTTATCCGAACAGATCGTCGTCACACTCCCTAACGTTTCCACGGCTGGAAGTTTACGGATCAGCGCATGGCGGCGCACCATGCGTTGAGTCCCCAGTGCCAAGGTAACGGTAATTACAGCAGGTAAGCCTTCTGGCACAACCGCTACCGCCATACTCAGGGACACTTCCACCAGTTGTTGGAGAACACCTAAATCTCCGCCACTTTGAATTAAGCCGCCAACAACAACCAGCACCACCAAGATCAGAGAACCACTGACCAAGACATTTCCCAATTGGGTCATTCGTTGTTGTAGGGGTGTTGGTTCGCTTTCCACGCCTTGCAGCATTTCAGCGATGCGTCCCAGTTCCGTCTTCATCCCTGTGGCTGCAACCAAGACGGTACCACGACCTTGAACGACTTCGGTACCCTGAAACACTAAATTAATGCGATCGCCTAAGGGGGTATCCTCCGCTAAAGTGAGGGCAGCTTCCTTATTCACCGCGTTCGCTTCTCCAGTTAAAGCGGATTCCCGGATCTGGAGGTTTGATTCCTCAATTAACCGTCCATCAGCAGAAACTTGCACCCCCGCTTCCAGGAGCATAATGTCTCCAGGGACAAGCTGTTTGCTATCCACCTCCATCGGTCTACCCTCGCGGAGGACACGGACTTTGGGAGAGGCGAGATTTTTCAGGGCGGCGAGGGCTTTTTCCGCCCGACTTTCTTGGAGATAGCCCAAGACACCATTAAGAATAACGATTAATAGAATCGCGATCGTATCCTTAAATGGAACTTGACCCGCCTCTAATCCTCCTTGTCGCCAATCGATCAGATCAATGACTCCGGAGATGATTGCCACCACAATCAGCATAATCAGCATGATGTTGGTGAACTGATCCAGAAGAATCACCCAAGAACTGCGACCCGCAGTTTCTTCGAGTTCATTTAATCCGTAGTATTGCGATCGCTCTTGGACTTGTTCAGAGTTTAAACCCGTCTGGGGATTGCTATCCAGTTGGGTCAGCGACTCTTCTATGGATTGGGTATGCCATGCATTTAACGGATCAGGCAGCGAATGGGAACGATGAGATGAAGTCACGGGGCAGGTTTGCATAAACACGATACCCAATCAATCATAGTCTTTTCAGACAACAACTGTAAGCAGGTGCATTGGGGAATGAGCAGACTCTCATCATTTAATCGCATTTTGTACCATGGCTTTGTTGAGGATAGCAGATGGAGTTTGAAGGGTATCAGGGTTCGTCACAAGTTTCTCTACTGTCGCACTCAATAACCCGGAGCAGATTTGACGCCAAGCCTCACGCTGTGCTGTATGTGCTTCCTGCTGGCACCATTGTGCGATCGCGTCTGATAAGTCTTCTAGTTTATCGGGTAAGGGTTGAATTAAAACAGCCAACTCAGCTAAGTCTTGTGGAGAGAAAAGCTGGCGTTGATGATTTAACAGCTCAACAAAAGCGGCAACATTTTGTTGAGCGAATAACTCAGCAGCCTGTTGGACAAATTCCAATGGCAAATCTTGCAATTGAGCGATTTGCTCCAAGCTTAATCCAAACTGGATCATGCGTGGTATAGCGGTTAATTTGGCTTTGAGTTCGCCTATTTTTTTACCTCTTTGTTCCCCTCTTTGTTCCCCTTCATAAAACCCTTCTTGCTTGGCTTCCTGATACACTTTAGTTTGTTTGAGTTCACTTAATCCTAACATGGCTTCTATCTCCTGACGGCTTTTTTGTGGTAATTTATAAACGATGATTGTTTCGATTAAATCAATTAAGTCTCGTTTGGTCGTTGGATCAGCGATCTGGACTTGGGCTTGGTCGATTAACTGCCTTGCCACTGTCGGTGCTGTCTGTTGATTCTCGATTACTAGCTTAACAATATTTACCCCCAGGGAATCCGATGCTGTTTCCTCTAACTCGTCCAAGTAAATCCGTTGCACTCGACTCAAGAGTTCCCTAAATTGTAACGGTTGTTCTCGTTCAATCCGGCGACTGGGGTAAATCACTACAACCCGCCAGGGATGAGGGGGTTTGTATTGATTCAGAAAGATAAACAGTTCTGTAAATAAACGATAGTATAAATTCTCATCGGGTTGAAACTGAACTTCAACGACGTAGAAGGGTTGGTTTGAGGTTGGGTTCTTTGGTAAAAATAAACCATCGAGTCGAAATGAGAGTTGTTTGACTTCACGGGAGGTGAATTGATATGTTGCGGCTTGTGCGGTGGATTGATTAATCAGTTCAAAGAAGATACTGGGAAACTCTTTAAACAGGCTATAGAAAATGGTGTCAGTTTTCACGTTCTCCTGGGGTAAACGTCACCGAGTTGACAAGGGGTAGTATGGCAACTCTGTGACCCAAAATTTCTATAGCGAAGATATTGACAAAATCAACAAGATATGAATAGAGACAATGAGAGAGAGTAGGTAAGAGGTGTTGGTGTAGGTATATCTGCGCCGGAGGAACTTCAGATTAAAACTGATAACGAACCGAAAAGTGAAATCCCTGATCTTGAGCATTCTGACCTTGATCCTCCAGTTCCACTAAGGGTAAACCATAGTCAAGGCGCAAATCTAATCCGGGTAGCGGTTGCCAAAGTATTCCCATACCCAAACTGGCTAAAAACTGCTCTTGAGGCAGAGGGTTCTGATTATCAGGATTATTCCACACCCAACCTGCATCAAAAAATGGCGCAATTTGGAACGTTGACGCACCGGATGCATTTTTCTCTAAGGTGATCCGGTCTTCTAAGAATAATCGCACGCCATTATCTCCAATTCGAGCATTCTGTCGATAGCCGCGCACGGATTGAGCGCCACCAATGACAAATTGTTGAGAGGGTAAAAGAGTATTGGGTGACAGTTGAATATCAGCCCCCATAATTAAAAAATGACTATCACTGAAAATTTGAACTCGTTGGATCTGACCCAGCCAGGTCAAAAAACGTCCATCTGGTATGGGATCAGGATTAACGGTAGCATCCAACCAGCCTGTACCCAGACTAAAGAGCGATCGCACTGACCAGGCTCCTCTGGAATCACGACGTAGGTAGTCTTGTCCAAATTGAATCACACTGGTGCGCGTTATCCCGTCAATATCAGCCCCAGGACTTAAAGGGGCGGGCATATCCAAAAAAAATGTCTGACTGTCCCTAAAGCTAAAAGCTAGGGATAGGGAGAATTCTTCACGGGAGGTGCGAATTAAGGGTTGACTAAAACTAATCTCATACTGTTCTGATTCCCCCTGAATACCGAATTGAGCAAAGGGTTCGGCTGTGATTTGATTGCGATCAACGCTGGCTTGCACTTGTAGAGTGCCATTTTTCGGATTCAGGGGAAGGCGATAGCCCATGTTTATCACCTTTGAGCCACCCGTGGTGGAATAGGAGGAACTAGCAGTCAGTTCATCTCCATACCCGGTTAGATTACGATAGCGTCCATTTACGCCCAATCGTTCTGAACCTACACTCGGCGGTGAATAGTTATCGGTGGTGAGGCTACCCTCAAAGGGATTGGCTTCAACGACACGAATAATTAAATTGCTCTTTCCCGGTTGACTACCAGCACGAAGACTGGCGTCTACAGATTCAAATAAGGGATTTGCCCGCAGTAGCCGCAATTTATCTTCCACGCGAGCAGTATTGAGGGGTGTGCTGACGCCTAGCTGAATCCGATTCCGGATATAACTGGGTTTAAGGCGGCGAATCCCCTCAATTTTAATCTCCTCCAGACTCCCTTCTAGGACAAAAATCTCTACGACACCATCAGTAATAACTTGGTCTACTAGAATGGCTCTTGAGGTGATGTAGCCACGATTTAAATAGAGTTGAGTGATAGCATCAGCAGCCTGTTGCAATTGTTGTAGAGTAACCGCTTCGCCTTCCAAGGGTTGGACAATGGGATTGAAGTCTTCGGGTTCAAAGATGGTGCTACCTGTGACATTGATTTTCTCGATTTGAATAGCCTCCACGTTAGAATTCGTGGGACGAGAGGGAGTGGGTTCGGGTTGGGTCAACGGTGGGGACTCATCAGGACGTAAGGGTTCAGGACTAGGTGTGGGTTGAGGAAAACGATCTTCTGGACTGGGTTGGATGGTTTCAGGGTTGGGAATCGTGGGCGGCGTTTGGGTAATCTGGAGATCATCCAGTTCCATCAGGTTAGGGAAATGAACAGGGTTGTGGCTCACTGGTGACACAGACATTGGAGTTGTACCCAACGCCGTTGATGCATTTAGACTGATAATACCCACCCAAACAGGTGTCAGTTGTCCCAGAATCTGCCCCTGTGAACTACCCATCGCTGACTTTCAGTACAGCGTGGGCTTCTGATTTCGCTGGGGAATGCCGCAGCTTAGACTTACGCCCAAGCTTTGGTCTTACTTCCCCTCCGTCAGCAGCAGTCCCAGTCCCTGAGACCGATAAGATTCTGATGCCTTCTGCTCTGATATTTGCTGAGGCATTACCGTCTCTATCGTGGTGAGTGCCACAGCTAGGGCAAGTCCATTCCCTAACCTCTAAGGGCATCTCCTTCACTTGATAATGGCAGTTTGAGCAGAGTTTAGAACTAGGAAACCATCGGTCAATTTCTACCAATACCTTACCCTCAAATTCAAGCTTGTACGATAGGAAATTGACAAACATTCCCCAGCCTACATCAGAAATAGATGCAGCTAGTTTGTGGTTACGAACCATGCCAAGCGTATTTAGGCTTTCGACTACGATGATTTGGTTTTCGTCAACAAGCTTTCTGGACAGCTTATGCAGGTAGTCTTGACGGACATTTAATACTCGTTCGTGAACCCTAGCCACCAGTTTCCTGGCTTTATCTCTTGACTTGCTTCCTTTCTCCTTTCTGTCTAATTTCCGTTGCTTGCGCTTAAGGTTACGCTCATGTTTAGCTAAATGTTTAGGATTAGCAAACTTAGAGGTCTTAACACCATCATTGACAATAGCAAAGTCCTTTAAACCTAGGTCAATCCCGATTACATTACCATCAGTGTTACTCGGTGGGTTATCCCCTTCTACCTCAGTCAAGACGGACGCAAAATATCTCCCCGATGGGGTCATGCTAACCGTTACCGTCTTGATAGTTCCTTCGATTGGTCGGTGTATTTTAGCTTTCACTATGCCGACGCGACCCGGAAATTTGAGGCAGTCATCAATAACCCTAACTGACTGGGGATACTGAATAGATTGCCTATTCTTTTTAGCCTTGAACCTTGGGTATCTAGCTCTACCCTCAAAGAAGTTACGGTAAGCAGTCACTAAGTTAAGCGTAGTCGCTTGTAAGACTTGAGAATAGCAGTCAGACAACCATTCAGTCCCCTCCTGTTTTTTAAGCTTAGGTAAAAATGCATTCAAGGCGGACTGACTCAAGCCCTTACCCGTTAGCTGGTAGGTTTCAATGCACAGATTAAGAGCATGATTCCACCACCAACGGCTACAGCCAAAGTGTTGAGCTAGTATTTCTTGTTGTTCAGTTGTCGGATACAGCCTAACTTTGACGGCTTGATGTTGCATTGTTTTTACTTTTTCTTACTACTATATACCATTTTCAGTAAATAAGCTCAGCATAGTTTGTAAATTTTATCGGGATTGACCAATAAAATTTACTTGGGGGTGATCCCAAGTATCAAGGGCGCTCACCCTGAGCGGAGTCGAAGGGTAGAGCGTGGGACTTATCGCCTCCCCCAAACCCCCACCATCAGTTAACACTCTCACTTGAGGTGTTTCCACCTGCCATGTCCCTGATTTTACCTGTTGAACCGCCTGGGAATTAAAAAGTTCTGTCAGCATGAGGCTAATTTCTTCGAGTGTCATCCTATTTTTTTGATGAAAGTTCTGAAAAAAAATCCCCCGACAGTTGTCAGGGGACACTTCTAGAAGTATGAAAGATTCGGGATGAAGTGTGAAGTGATAAATTTGATGATCGTTCTTGGTGATCTGTTGTCCTTCACACTTTAATCGTTAGAGCCATTCGGGAACCATTTCTTCTTTGGTGTTGGTGTTGCGTGAGGGCGTCTCGCGGGTAAATTTCATCTGAATCGAGCGAGTTTGTTCGCCATCGGCTGCCACTGCCATGATGGGATAGTCGATTAAACCATCTTGGAAGGACATCTGGAAGCGGAAGGTTCCGTCTGGATTCAGTTTAATCGGACGCCCGCCAATGGTTACGGTGGCATCGGGTTCGGTTGCGCCGTAGACAATCAATTCAGCATCGGCAACCAACCAGAACTGACGAGGACGAATGGGTGGCATAGAAGCAGACATCCCCATCCCGACTCCGGACATGCCAACACCGGACATGGTTAAGCCAGACATGGTGGGTACAGCCCACATCCCTACCCCAGAGGGGAAGATGTAGGAACTGACGGATTGAGAGGGAGCCATCGATCCGGGAACATGCTGCATTGAACCGTACATAGAACCCGCGACGCGCTGAGCTTCGGCAGATTTTGCCATGCCAAAGATTTCGTCGTAGATGGGGTTCTCGGTATGCGCGGCTTCTGCGGTAACAGGTTGGCGCTTGCTGGGAGGAACCAACTCGTATACCGTCTTGCCTTGGAGTTCTTCCTCCCAGTTAACGGTGATGAATTGGTCTTCAATCCAGTCACTGGGATAAACGGGGGGAACACGGACAGGTGTAGAACGAGCTAGGATTAACCAACGACCATCGGCACAACGATAACCGATATCTACTGTATAGTCGCGATCGCTAACGGGTAGCGGTAAGTACCATTCCCGTGCTAGTTCGTCACAGGGATATTCCTGAATGCTATGGGCGCTTTGGTATTCCAGGTTAATATCGGTGACATCATAAATCCGCAGCGCTAATTGTTGTCCTCCCTGACGCCGCAGATCTTCCTTGTGTTCGTTCGGAATATCCCAGTAGGTATATGCCCATTGAGGATCGCGGGGCATGAGGACAATCCGACTTTCACCATAACCTGCGGGTAAATCAGGTAATCCTTCGTCTACAGATGCTAGATCACCACCGGTGCGATCGTCTTGACCAAGTTCAAATTTAGATGCTTCCACTTCTGGTTGTGCCTCCACTGTGCTAGTTGGACTGAGCGAGATTTTGGTATGTTGGACTTTTTGAATTTCTGCCAGTAACTGCGCTTTACGCATCCGGCTATACCGTGAGATGCCGTACTCACTCGCAACTCTACGCAGTTGCCGTAAGGTCATCTCTTCTAAAGGTGGGCGTTCTTTTGCCATGAATATGTTCTCCAATTGTTAGGTCGGTAGGTTGTATCTCTCCTGGTGAATCAAAAAATGGGGATCATAATTTAACAACATCGCATCTGATATTTGATAAAGGTTGATGATTCCTACCGCCTTGGAGTAAGTCAATCTCGGTGACGTATTGCATTCGTCTTTCGTTTGGGCAGGTACAAACTCACGCACGACTTACTCTTGAGGCTGACGTTGGGATTACTCCCGATAACACTTAGATTTCTCCAGTAAGGATCACAGAAATACTGATTTGAGTATTTCTTTGGGATCGCTTTATTTATCTATGTACCAGAAAAGCCTTAGGTAAGGTCAAGGGGATCAAGACGCCAATTTTCAAGAATTGACGAATTTTCAAGCTTACCGGGGATCGCAATGTCATGGAATCATGACATTTATAGGAAAAGGGGATCGCTCAGTGGTGACGGGGAGGAGGGGAAGCAGAGGGAGCGGGGGGAGCAGAGGGAGCTGGGGAAGATGGGGGAGCAGAGGGAGCGGTGGGAGCGGTGGGAGCTGGGGGAGCTGGGGGAGCTGGGGAAGATGAGAGAGATAGAGGAGTCATGTTCCAGGCGTGATTACAGAAGCATCTGTCTGTAGGGGCGGGTTTAGGGACTAATATTGATTGTTATCCCTAGCTTGGCAGCAAAACCCGCCCCGACCAAATGACAAATGACAAATGACAAATGACGAATGATGAATGACAAATGACGAATAACCTAGAAATTAAAAAACCCCTCATCAGAGAAATCCTGCTGTTCCAGCCAATCTTGACCTAACTGAATGGTCACATCGGAGGCTAGAGAACCCGTACTCTCGACGCGCACCTCACCAAATCCCAAATCAGCGCGGATAGCCGCAGCGCTGGCTTCGTCTCCTTGTTGAGCAATGATGCGTGTAACTTTTAAGGGTTCTGCCCAGGGTTCGCCGACATAATTATTTCGATAACCTGCTTCTCTTAGGGTACTGATTAGGGATTGAACAGCTTCTGGATTATCGGTACTATCTTGAATCGCCACCCGCAAATAAGCTGGGTCAATATCGGAGAGTTCGCTATAACCTTGATCGAAATGTTGAGCTACCATTTGCCGAATCTGGCGGTGGTTTGGTAACCAATAACTAACTTCATTTTCTCCAGTTCCGTTAAACCGACCTGGAACCATTAACATTTGTACATCAGACCGTTTGCTATCGACAGCAAATCCGATTAGAGCCACCAATTCTTCAACGCTTAAGTTGGTGTCAATGTGAGACTGAATAACCGATAAAATTTTAGGCAGTCGGGCTAACGTTGTAGGATTGAGGGCTTGCTCTATTAATGCCCGCATCAGTATTTGCTGGCGCTGTACTCGACCCACATCCCCATATTTGTCATAGCGAAAGCGCAAAAATTGCATTGCCTGCTCGCCATTCAGATGCTGTTTGCCTTGTTTCAGGTTGATATAGAGATGTTGAGAATCATCTTGATATTTCATGTCCTTGGGAACATACACAGTGACGCCACCCAAGGCATCCACAAGCTTTTCCACACCTTGTACATTCACTCGGACATAACGGTCAATCCCTACACCGTCGAGGAGTTCACTGGCTGCCTTTGCCGTTAATGCTGGTCCACCATGGTAGTTAGCCGCGTTGATTTTAGTAACACCATACCCTTCAACGTAGGTTTGGGTATCGCGGGGAATGGAGAGAACATTTAATTTTTGGTTATTGGGGTCAAACCGAACCAACAGCATGGTGTCGGAATGCCCATCAAAGGAATTGACCAGTGCATGGTAACCTAAGTCCTCCTCTGTGGGTTCATCTAAGTCGGAGGTAAGAACCTTCGTCCCCAATATCAAAATATTGACAGGTCGCGTCAATTCGGGCAGTCGCATACTATTGCGGGTCATACTACCCTTTTCACTAAAGACGGCTGCCTCATCAGCACTCAGTTGGCTTTGCAGTAAAGGCATACTCGATAGCGAAACAGCAAGCATTGCCCCGGCTGTCGCGGATAACATGGCGACGCCAGTAAAGCCTAACCAAAGCCAAAGCCAATGTCCTCGTTTAGCTTTAGCCGATTTCTTTTTCGGCGGTTGACTCCTCTTTTTCTGTCCTGGGCGGGGTTTTTCGTAGGTTTTTCGAGCTGGCACTTGGTTTCCTCACACACACATAAGCGATCAGGATGGGTTTGGGCAGATGATACACGCCGATGCCCTCATTGCTTACCCTGAGTCTGGTTTAGAGCGTTTGACACAAACACTCATATCAGGTTTTCTCACCGTTTGGGGCAAAACCAGGCAAATACGGCAAAAGATGAGAACAGTTGATCAACTTCAGGCAAAAAGCCCGTCACCATTTTCCTATAACCGGACAACCCAAACGCTGAAATCGTTTACTCGGACAGATGCTTTCGCACTTTCCCTTCCGCAACCTGGCTAATTCCAGGGAGGCGGGGTAACTTCCCTTGCCACAAGCGCACCATGAGCCAAACACTGACTAAAAAATACCCAGAGGTGAGCATGGTATTCATAAATAACAGGCGGAAGCTCCAGAACTCGGTGAGCTGCGCCCCTGACAATAATAAAATGTAGCTTACTAGCCAAGCGAAAGCCAAGGTTACGGACAAACGACTCGCCGCTTGCTGTTCTCGTGTTCCTTGGCGACGGTAGAGTGTCCACAGTGCCGGAAAAAAGCCGATCACGGGTAGCAGGTAGGCAAATAGCTGTAAACGTTGGAGGTTTTGATTGTCCAATGGGTCAAGTTGATTCATTGGTGCTAAAAAAAGGAATAATATCACAACCGCATACCAGGTGGCACAAAAACTGATGGGTATTCAAGTCAATTTCATTGTCAAAGTCTTAATTCTCTCCCTTGGCATTTCCCTGCTGATTAAGTACGCCAGTCCTAGTTTACCCCCTATTCCGGCAACGTCCGGGAATGCCCTGATTGCCGTACTCACACCCGCTATAATTTTGGCGATCGCTCTTTTGTGGCGCTTCTGGCAATTTCAAAATCATCCGGTTGAGTAGTAAGCTGTTCGGCATTTAAACCTTAATATCAATAACGGCGAAAGCCTTGTAGTGCTAGTGCGAGCATCTTGCTCGCTACTAATACCCAATTTAAATGCATGACAGCTTAGTCAATACTCAGTCAGGGCGGGTTTTGCACAAACGTTATCATCAATAAGCAAACGAAAGTCCCTAAACCCGCCCCTACAAATTTAAAACAAATGGCACTGAAAATATAGATTTTGGGATCACCGAAACCCTGGATATATCGTAGGACATCAGTCAAGAAACCGGGTTTCTTTGGGTGAAAGGTTAATATTGTTGTCATCCTCACGAGAAACCCGGTTTCTAGGAATACTTGACCATGGCGCGTCTCTACACCCTTACCAAGGACTTCCTACTAACGTAAACGCGCTCCAAAAATAAGGATGAGTCAACGCCTTATCCTCAATTCCAGCTAATTCTTCAGGTAAATCAATCGTGCTATTGGGAGTAATCAATTGCCCATTTTCAATCTTCACTTGACCCTGAATCATCGCTAATTGAGTCTCTCGCAGCGCTTCGGCTTTAATTGGGACTTGCTTTAAGTTTTGATAAAACGTAGTCATTAATCCCAATGTTCCCTCATCACTGACATACCAGAGACTTCCTAACGCTGATTTCACCCCCGCTTGTACCGCTAATCCGGTAAATCCTAACTCAGCTTCTTGATTTCCTAAGGCGGTTCGACAAGCACTTAATACCATTAGTTCTACGGGTGGATTATGTAGTCCAAGTTGGCGAATTTGATCCAGGGATAGTCTCGTATTCCAAAACTGGATGTAGGAATTTTCTGGTTTACCTGGTTTAAATTCACCATGAGTTGCCAAGTGGACAATACCAAAGGGTTGATCCGCCCGTGCTGCTTTTAGATTAGCGGGAGTAAACGTAGAATTAAGGAACGATTCACCTTGCCATAGTTTATCTGCGATCGCGGATAATTCTACAGGCACAGCAGGTAAGGGATTTTGCTCTGTAAATTCCGACGCCCCCATTGCTAAAACCTGTAAATCCCTCACATCCACATAACGAGTATCCGTTAACGACAAACTAGGCATAAAACCGATACTGTAACGTTCGACAATAAAGCCATTCCCATCATGGAGCGCCGCTACAGGTAAGGAACGCAAACCCTGATCCATAATAAAAGCTAGATTATTAATTTCTCTGTCTTGTAACTCCTCCTCCAACGGAGCAATTAACCACTGATATAATTGTTGAGCGCTAGGAAGATACGGACGAGGAATGCGAGTATCCGTAACCGCACGGCGGAAAGTTTGTAGCGTTTCCATCACCCTTTTCCGACTTGCCCCCGGAACAACAAATCGCATCGGTTCCCCTTCAGCCGTAACCAAAATCAACTCCAATTGATTCCCATCTTCCCACACCTCCTGAGCCAAAAACATCTCATCCCAACCACCAACCCCCTCTGCGAACCTCTGCGCTTCCCTCTGCGAACCTCTGCGTTTTCTCGTCTCAACTTCCACTCTCCCACCATCATCTCCAACACCATTTCCTGGCACAAACACCGCATAAATCAGAGCCGGTTTCACCCCAGTCGCCTGTTCAATCCTTTGTAAAGTCCTTTGAGCTTGTGCCAGCGTAATAATTGGCGTCTCACTTAACCCCCAATACTCTTCATATTCATTCGTGAAGGCGGTTTCAGTTTCCGCGATTGGATTAAACACTGGAGAAGTATCAATCACCACTTCTTCCGTGATATCCTCAGATTCATCTATCTCAGATTGTTCAGTGTCTAAACAGTCAGGAGGGCAGGAACCTGTGATAAATTTATCGGTAATAATCCGAATATTACCTTCAGTTTGATTATCAGGAAACGATTGGAAAGGTTGAAGGTTAGACTCGCCACTCGCAATCGAACCAGCTGTACCGTTAATGGAAGCATCACCCACATTAAAAGGAATCAAACCCTGACCACCATGTTGGATAGTAATCACACCTCCGCCGTTACCTCCGGCTGTAGAAATACTGACATTTTTTCCATTTTGGTCGATAAATGTGTCGGTTATCTGGATGAATCTGCCAGCGGTAATATCAACGTTTCCGCCTGTACCATTACTTCCCCCTTGAGTATTAATTGAGGTGACTTGAATATTATTTTCAGCGTTAAGGGTAATGGAACCGCCATCACCTGAACTTGAACTTGTGTCTAAGGATTGAGTGGTGATATCTTGACTGGCTGTTAGGTCAATACTGTTGGCAGTTATTGTATCATTGGCTGTAATATTTGTGGCATTATTTACTGTCAATCCACCGATTTGTCTTGAGGTAGCCGTACCTGCTCCCGTGGTGTATTGAGCGGCTACTTCATCAGGAGATAAGGCAGAATCGTAAATGGCTACTTCGTCAATACTGCCCCGGAAAAAATTATCAAATGCGTTTCCTCCTCTACGTGCTAGAAAAAGTGGAGAATTATTTTGTGTAGGGCTATTTATAGTATCGGTATTCGTATCTTGTAGAATTCCATCAACATATAAAGAGAGTGTCGAACCCTCTTTGATAAAAGCAATGTGATGAAACTGCCCATCGTCTATGGATACTGTTGAGCTAACAACAGGATTATTCGGATTTGCAGGAAAACCATTATATCGCGCAGCAAGGATTTTTCCTGATCGGTAGAAATAGCGAATCACATAAGGGTATGGCTCGCCTCCACTCCATTTTTCAATGACATCCTTATCACCAGCTACCGTATCCAATTGTTCAGGCGAAGCTTTAATCCAAGCGGTTATCGTAAAATCTTCATTCGTGCCAAAATCAATAAAATCTGAATCGGGAATTTCTACATACCCTGTCGTACCATCAAAGAACGGTGCTGGATTAGCATCATCCACTAACGCCCCCTCTTGATTGCGATTTACCCCACCAAAATAAGTGCCATCTATATTGTTTCCAGACGAATCAAAAGCTGTCTCCCCCTCTTCATCAAGACGCCAATATCCCACCGGATCATCTAACAGTACCGCCACATTATAAGGTAACGCTCCACCGACAGCACCATTAAACGTAATATTCCCGGTTCCAGCTTCTAACGTCAGCGTATCTGTACCGGGATTAAACGCATGAAGACTGCTATTAAAGGTAATATCACCGCCAACTGTAGAACCTGTGCTGAGTGTCTGACTACTGCGAAGAATTACGGGGGCTTCAAAGGTGAGATTTCCGCCATTCAAGCCAATTGAGGCATCTAAATTAATGAACGCCGCCTCAAAGGTTAAATTGTTGCTACTGCTGGAATTAATATCACTGATAATATCAATATTTTTGCTAGCAGCAATTAATACATCCCCGGAATTTAAGGCGGTTAACAGTGAATTAGCAGAAATCAGGAAACTCCCACTCCCATCTCCCGACAGGATTTGATTATCGTTGAGTGCTGTATCATTGGTTCCACTTGTGCCAATAATCACGCTAGTGGGATCTAATAATAATTGTCCCGCTTCACCTGCAATAGCATTTACATCCACAACACCATCAAAAGCTAACTTTTCCTGACTGGATATCTCGACAAAACCGCCGTCACCAGAATTGAGTCCGCCACGAGTGCTAATGTTGCCATAAAATACAGTTTGCTTATCCGCCCAGATCATCACAGTTCCGCCATCACCTGCGGTTAAAGCATCAGCCTGAATCGTAGAATTTTCATTAACTAATGTGACATCAGCATTAGGGATTATTCCTGCACCTTGATAGTCGCCACCAATGCGAACAGTACCGCCGCCATTTGTACCGGATGCGTCAATATTGGCAGAAATTAATCCTACAGTTTTACCAATAACATTTATCTCGCCGCCAGTTGCAGATGAAGGCGCATGTAGGGGCGCATAGACGTGCGCCCCCTCATAGACGTGCGCCCCCATGGGTGTTCCAGAATTTCCGAGCTGGGAAACATCAATAGTGCCAGAGATAATAGTAACATCTGGCTGATTAGGGAGAATTAAGTCAGAATCAGTTAACTTCACCGTTTCGGCTGAATCCACCTCAACGCATGTCTCCAGGTTTTCCTCTGTTCCCGTCAACAATTCAGCTAAATCTAATGGTGTAAAGGGAATAACTTCTCCCGAACTATTCACCAATGGTTCAACCTCCAAAGACAGCAATTGTCCGGGTTGAGAAATCTTGACCCGATGAGAACCGGAAACGGCTGAAATCGTAATTCTTCCTCCCGGTGCTGTCAGTTCCCCGGTATTAATCACCGTACCACCGAGTAAAGTTAAACTCTGACCTGGGAAAACGGCTAAATTTCCTGAATTAACAATACTTCCGGGCTGAGATACATCAAAGATAAACTGTTGCGGATTCCCGACGAATTGCTGATACTCATTTGTGCCAAAGGCATTGAACCAAAGATTCTCGCCAAACCCAATCCCTGTAGCTGTTGTCGCGATAAAATCCGCCGGAACATTTAACTGAGCATTTTGCCCAAACACGATTCCCGCCGGATTCATTAAATATAAATTGGCATTTCCCCCTGTCACCTGAATCAAACCATTAATCAGCGAGGGATTTCCCCCCATCACTCGTCCGAAAATATTGTTGAGGTGAGGATTTGCCAAAAAGTTAGCGATTTCACCTGCATCTAAACCAAACTCCTGGAAACTGTGGAAAAGATTGGCTTCGTCGCTTGACAAACTGCCACCGTTAATAGTATAGGTATTTCCCTGTTGATCAATAATTGTACCCGTTCCATCAGATGCTGGGATAATTGATTGTGCTAGTGTTTCTGCACCAACAAGACTCGCCACTATTGGCAGAAGAATAGCTGGAGTAACAGACAGCAAGTTCAAGTACCATGGAGCAGATTTCATGAGAGACACCGAGACCTATTCGGTTGAATTTTACTCCCCGCTGACAAGGGTTGAATCAACAAGCAATAAAACGTTAAGAAACGAGAAGATACTTGAGATTTTGTTATTTAGCGATACCTGTCCATTTGTGTCAACTTAAGCTACAACCCCCTCGCCCCCAACCCCTCTCCCACCCTGGGGAGAGGGGAGCAAGAAGGAGCGAGAACGTCGCCAATAACGAGTACAATAACTCTTGTCTTGTGATCATCCTGCTTAATTTTGACCACCTGGATCACGCTGAAAACAACTCATACCCGCTGGGAAGCCGAGCTGATGCAGCAGGTTCTGGCAGCTCACGACATCCCTAGTCGTATTATTGATCAGGGTATCCCGTCCTATTTTGGGGCGGGAAGTCCGGCTGCGTTGCAAGTTCGCTCTTATGATCAATGGACAGCTTTGCTATTACTCAGTTCTCCAGACGAGGAATAAGCAGAAATATCGGATAATTATTAAGGAATTAAAAACGTTTCATGTCTTTATTTGACTGGTTTGCCAATCGACGAAAATCAGAACCGATGCCCCAACAACGACGGGAACGGGAAATTGCTGATGGATTGTGGACAAAATGTGAGGCGTGCGCGGTTCTCACCTATACTAAAGACCTGAGAGCGAATCAAATGGTCTGCTCTGAATGTGGTCATCATATCCGGGTATATAGCGATGAACGGATTCGCCAGCTTATCGATGGCAATACCTGGATACCCCTGGATGAGCAAATTCGCCCCACTGATCCGCTAAAATTCCGCGATCGCAAATCCTATACAGATCGCCTACAAGACTACCAAGACAAGACTCAACTGACTGACGCTGTACAAACGGGGATCGGACAGATTCATGGATTACCCATCGCCCTAGGCGTCATGGATTTCCGATTCATGGGCGGTAGTATGGGTTCGGTAGTGGGCGAAAAACTGACCCGCCTGATCGAACAAGCCACCCGCCAACGTTTACCTGTGGTGATTATCTGCGCCTCTGGCGGGGCGAGAATGCAAGAGGGGATGTTAAGCCTGATGCAGATGGCAAAAATCTCTGGGGCGCTGGAACAGCATCGTCAAGCTAACCTACTCTATATCCCTGTATTAACCCATCCCACCACGGGAGGCGTTACCGCTAGTTTTGCCATGTTAGGGGACATTATCCTGGCTGAACCCAAAGCTACCATTGGTTTTGCGGGACGCCGAGTGATTGAGCAAACCTTACGCGAAAAACTCCCCGACGACTTTCAAACCTCTGAATATCTACTCCAGTACGGCTTTGTCGATGCGATCGTTCCTCGCACCCAGTTGAAAAAGACGTTAGCGCAGCTTATCCGCCTCCATCAACCCTTCCCCACCTCACCTACTGTGGTTTCCCATTCCGAACCGATGACGTTGATGGCGAAAGGCGCTGATCATACAACGGAGTTTTGAGGGGGAGGGTTTTGTGAGTGTGAGTTTTTACTTATAAATCTTTGACGTAAAAAACTTCTTGAGAGAAAGGCGTCCCCAGGATGGCATCATATTCATAGTGAAATGACTCAATCTCAATTTCGTCAGTCAATTATTATGGGGTTTTCAGACCGATCAAAGCTGGACATTACTGCTGAATACACGGTTACCACAAAAAAGATACCCGATCCAGGTAAACCGTTGGGAATCATTGAAAGACTGAAATTCAACAACCCTAACCTAGCTATCGCTTGAGGTTAGGGATTGCCAGAGACAAGGCGGGTGACGTAAGAAACGATGGGCGGCTTGTGCATTCCCTGTTTTCTGTGAAGAGTTCACTGAAAATCAGTAGTGTGACATCTTTAAACGTGCAGACTGTCGGTTTGATCCCCAGAAGTGGTTGACGACGATGCCCTTCAGGTAGAGTATAAGCTACAGGTTGAGCAATTTTCATGCATTTAAAACGAATGAGCCAAATTTTCCAAGGAGAACCCCGAATGAAACGATTGATCTTGCTGGCTGTGGCAATGGTATTCTTTGTATTTCAAATAGCGGTGAGTAGCGCAACCGCTCTTGAACTCAGTGAAGACATTCGCACCGTTCCCGTGAATGAACAGGGTAATACCACTGTTCTCAGCCTAGAAGAAGTCGCCAAAGGCAAACGCCTGTTTAACGATAGCTGTAGTCAATGTCATATCGGCGGCAGAACCAAGACAAACCCCAACGTAACCTTACGGCTGGAAGATCTGAAACTGGCATTCCCGCCTCGGGATAACATTGCCGCTCTCGTAGACTATATGAAAAACCCGACAACCTACGATGGATTTACGGAGATTTATGAATTCCACCCCAGCACTCGCAGCGCCGATATCTTTCCTGAGATGAGAAATCTGACGGAGGATGACCTCAAAGCGATCGCGGGTTATATTCTAGTCCAGCCGAAAGTCCAAGGTATCATGTGGGGAGGCGGCAAGGTTTACAATTAAATTCGGATTTTTCTGAATGATTCGTTGAAGGGTTGAAAGGAGACGATTAAAAGGTTGGAGTTTGAAAGCATTCAACGTTGAATTGGCTATTATTCAACCCTTCATAAACCAAAAACAAAAGACAAAAAACTAAAAACCAATGTTGACTAATTGGATTAAAAAAATTCGCCTTAGCCATTCCTCCCGATATAATTTTTTTTCAGTTCGCGGTCTTTTCGCTACGTTGATGGCTATCTCTATCGTCTGTATCGCCAGCTCTCCGGCTTATGCGATAGATGACTACGTTAAGCGCTTCTTAAAGGTAACTGAACCCATTGCGTTAGATTTAGATGGACAGGGACAGACTAAGGCATTTACCCCAGGCGATTTGGCGGAGGGGAAAGAATTGTTTAAAACCCATTGCATCAATTGTCATGTTGGCGGAACCACCCTCCAAGATCCCAGAGTATCCCTAGGATTGGAAACATTAGCGGGAGCAACCCCACCTCGCGATAATGTTGATGGAATTATCTCTTTTCTCAGAGAACCCATGACTTATGACGGCAGCGCCCCAAGCTTTTGGTGTCGCCAAGTCCCAGACACCTGGATGCCACAGGAGCAAATTGAAAAGTTAGCTGCATTCGTCCTGAGAGCGGCTCAAAAGGCTCCCGGTTGGGGTGGGAAGGCTTCATCTTAAACTTTTGGTGCTGGGGGAGCTGAGGGAGATAGGGGAGATGAGGGAGATGAGGAAGATAGGGGAGATGAGGAAGATAGGGGAGATGAGGGAGAACTCCTCAACATTTTCCCCCTCATCCCCTAACCCCAACTCCGGACCCCCCTCGTTCCCCCCTACCCCCCTCGTTCCCCCCTACAAGAGGGGGGAGGACAGAGGATGCTTCGCTTTTTTGGCAGGGGGGAGGACAGAGGATGCTTCGCTTTTTTGGCAGGGGGGAGGACAGAGGATGCTTCGCTTTTGTTGCACGGGAGAAGGGGAACCCTCTCCCCGCTCCCCTCTCCCCGGCGTGGGAGAGGGGCTGGGGGTGAGGGGTTGAGCTTAAGTTGACACGGATGGATACTATCGTGCCCTGATCTCGCTTCTTCCCCAGCTCCATTACTAATACGTCATAATGGAGTGTAAATTTTGAGAGTAGCGCTCAAACTTTGAGCAAATGAAAACAGCGACGCGCCCAGAGGAATTAACGGATTTAGGCAACTGCTTACAGGAGGACTTGCAGTCATACCTGCATGAGAGCATTCCTGTTCAAATTCGGTGTCGGCGAAGTGATAAACGGTTAGCGATTTGGGTACAGCATCCCGCCGAGGCGACGCTGGATCAAGATGAGATTCTCGCCTTTTTAGAACAAACGATCCGCAGCCAATATCCATTGGTGGCTCAACAAGCCAGAGTTAACCTGCTCAGAGCTGGAGAAAAGAAACCTTACATTTCGCGATCGCTCTTCCTAAATTTGCCTGAACCCGAAACGACGACACCCTTTGAGGCGGATTCGGTAGAAACAAACGAGACAGAGGAGACTAACCCCCCGTCTGAAACGGAAACTCCGCAAAACTCAGACTCGGACGAAACACAAGCCGAGTCATCCCATCCGTGGGATCAACCGATTCCGGAGGTAAACGATGAAGCCGATGAGTCAGAATCCGAACAACCGCCGTCAGTCAAGCTCAGGTTAAAATCATCCTGGCTACCTTTGGTAGTAGCGGGTGCTGGGTTGAGTTTGGTGGTTTTCTTTAGTACGCTTTATGCCCTGACTCGTCCTTGTGTCATGGGTAAATGCACGGTTTTGCCAGAAGCGGAACAGTTAAGCCAAAAATCAGCAGAAACCCTGCAAAACCCAGAATCGGGAAAAGCGGTTTTGGAAGCACAAGAACAGTTACAAGAAGCGATTCAATTAGTAGCGGCGATTCCGCCTTGGTCCAGTTACCGCCGCCAAGCGCAACAAAAACTCCAAGTCTATCAGTCCCAATCCGAAACCGTGGCGGATATGGTAGAGGCACTGAAAACGGCGGCTAGAGCCGGGTATGAGAGCCAAAATCCGCCACATCCGGAGTCGAAATGGCGGGAAGTTCAGAACCTCTGGCGAGACGCGATCGCGAAATTGGAACAGCTACCCACCGATAGCAATCTTCAACCTTTAGCCAAAGCCAAAATTAAGGCGTATAAGACGAATTTAGAGGAAATTAATCAGCGACTACTTAAGGAACGAAAAGCTCAGGAACACTTAAAAGCCGCTCAAGAAGCGGCGCGGATGGCGGAAGTGCGTCAAGGAATTGCCCAATCCTTATCAGACTGGCAATTAGTTTATGCCACTTGGCAAGCGTCGATGCGACGTCTGAAACAGATTCCCCAAGGGACAACTCCTTATGAGGAAGCCCAAGAGTTATTGGCGCTGTATTTACCAAATCTTGCCAAAGCCCGCGATCGCAAAACTCAAGAGCAAATTTCTGCCAATGCCTATAATCAAGGCGTGCAGTTAGCTCAACTGGCGACGAATTCTCAAAGCGATAAGCAATGGTCAGTCGCTCTGGTTCACTGGCGCAATGCCTTAACCTATGTCAATCAGGTACCCCAAGAGACCTATTACTACGCTAAGGCACAATCTTTGGTTGAACCCTACCGAGGTGCGCTCAAACAGGCTCAAAACCAGCTTCAGTTAGCCGTCAAGATGCAACAAGCTCGCCGGGATCTGAATCAGACTTGCTCTGGGACACCCAGCATCTGTAGTTATACGCTTGACAACAAGATGATCAAGGTGCGGTTAACACCCGCTTACGTCCAGATGGTGCAACAACGGGCGATGACAGCTAGAGCGCAAGGAGACTCAGAGGCTCATTCGGGTCTTGTTAATCACATTTTGACCTTGGGAGAAGCGTTGGAAGTGATTAGCGATAACGCCCAATTGCGAGTGGAGGTTTATACGCCAGAGGGTGTGATGATCCAATCCCATAATCCAGCTCAGTAGCTTGGACTACTGCCTTGGCAAGTCAAAGTGCGATCGCGTGTAACTCCCTTAAAAATCTCTCATCTGTCCAGTAATTCGGTTTACGTTGTAGATGCATTACAGCGATCACCAAAATTTTCTAAAGTGTGTTCTATTTCGTCCAAAAATGCATGAGCTAATTCTTGGTTGATGCTGTCATAATAAGCTACTGCATCCTGTAATTCCTGTTGAGCATCTGGATGAAAATCATAAATCATCGCTGATACCGGGAACGCAGTTGACGTAAAACTTGTTGACCATCAATGGGTACAACTCGCCCCTGATCAATAGCTTGAATCCTTGCTTCTGCCTCTTGTTGCCAAAGTGCATCAACTTCTGCTTGTTCCACGGCATCTAGACTTTTGAGCAAGTGTTCAGCTAGCATGGCTCTTAGCCCTGGTGGTAGGGAGAGAGCCGCTCCAAAAATTTCATCGTAAGTCGCATTGCTCATAGTTTTGCAAAAGCTGGTGTTTCTTTGCTGTGCCGAGATATCCTCTCAATTGTAACGGCGATCGCAGGTTCTGATTAAAATAATACGCCTGTTCTATATTTGAAACCGCTTGGTGAAATGAGTAGTCTTCCTTTAAATTCAACTATTTTAAGGAATACGGTGTAATGTGAAAAAATATTAAATTAAGTCACAAAATAAAAAATAATAGCCATTTAAGTCGCTCTGAAACCTTAAGATACTTAGTAGCGTTAGCTAAAAAGTAAAAGCTTCTATAATCCTAAATCTCAAAGGAAATTCTCCTGGTTAAAAGGGAGACTTTCCGCGATTCATTTGGGATGATGCGAATAAAACCCACTCAATCAAATTGAAATGATTTGTGAAAGCAGAGGGAGCGGAGAAAGGGGCTGCTCTAGGATAAAGAGTAATGAAAGAAATTCATCGATTATTTGGATCAGAATTATAACGATAAACTTATTTCCTCTTAACTTTAAATGATACAGAAAACTCAACCCTTACACTTATCACAATCTCAGCTCAATCCTAGCCCAACGATGATGGCTCTATTTGCCATATTTACAGCCATCGTCGCTTTATCCCTGGCGGCTATATTTATCCGATTGAGTGAACGGGAACTTGGTCCATTTGCCACCATCTTTAATCGCTTCTGGATTGCCTTTATCGTCTTATGGCTATTGAACCAGTCAAAGGCGCGATCGCAACACGATGAACAATCATCTATACCTAAGTCAGAGTATACCGTTCGCGATTGGCTCATGTTAATTGCGGCTGGCGTTATGTTTTGGGGATGTTTGGCACTTTGGGCATGGTCTCTCACCCAAACGGGTGTGGCTAATTCCACCATCCTGCACAACCTGACTCCCTTATTCACAACCCTGGGAGTATGGTTGATATTCGGTCAACACTTTGACAGTCGGTTTCTGATTGGGTTGATGATGGCAATGGTAGGGGCAACTGCCCTGGGACTTGATGATTTACAAGTCGCGACGGATAACTTTGCCGGAGATATTGCCGCGTTTTTATCCGCCCTGTTTTCCGCCGCCAACTTGATGCTGATTGAAAAACTGCGTGCCAAGTGGGATGCCACAAATATTATTATGTGGTGCTGCTTAGTGGGAACAGTAGTAACGTTACCCGTTGTCCTGCTAACTGAAGACAGACTGTTCCCGATTTCGGGTTCAGGCTGGTTATCGGTTATCAGTTTAGCGGTTGTCTGTCAAGTCGTCGGTCAAGGACTACAGGCATATAGTCTCAAACGCTTGTCTTCTGGATTAGTGGGTGTGTTCCTGCTTCTTGATCCCGTACTAGCGGCTTTGGTGGCGTGGGTTCTGTTTTCAGAACATTTAAGTCTGTTTAACGGATTCGCGTTTGCTGTGGTTTTAGTAGGCATCTATGTGGCTAAATCGAGTCACTACGCCTCTCAATTTATAGAAAAGGATTCCCCGCCAGCGCTCTGTGTCGCAGGGAAAACGTCTTGAAACAGTGATCAAGGGTAAATAGGGGAGATGAGGGAGTTAGGGTAAAATGAGTATGAACAATAGTTACAAGGATTAAAGTTCTATGACACCCTCATTAGCCAACTTTTTCTGGAGTCTCGTTTTGGGTGGGGTAATTGTGGTGATTCCCGCCACTGTTGCTCTGATCTTTATCAGCCAGAAGGATAAAATCCAACGCTCCTAAGCTTGAGCGGTTGTTTTTGAACCTGAACCCTTTGTCCAGGAACAGGGTAGCCCAGCCAGTCGCTGCCCTGTTTTCCCTATCTAGCTTCCAAAACCTGAACTTGAGTAGAATAGACTAGGCGTGAAGCTTTATTCTGCCAACTGGGTCAACAAATTTTGGCATAGCCAGTTAAGGTAGAGATTTATGGGCAAAACTCGTTACCATAGGACTGACTTAGGAGAGCAGCAATGGTCAATTTTGGGCTGAACTCAGCCAGTATTCTGGGTATTTTCTTGGCAGTTGCCGGAGCAGGGCTTTATTTCTTGCGATCGGTACGTCCGGAGTTAGCACGAGATCACGACATATTTTTCGCCGCTGTCGGACTATTGTGCGGCTTTATTTTGGTATTTCAGGGATGGCGACTCGATCCGATTCTCCAGTTTGGTCAGTTTCTGTTGACGGGTTCTGTGATTTTCTTCGCGGTTGAAACCCTGCGTCTACGGGGGATCACCACCGAACAAGCCAAGCGCAATACAAAAGTTGTCGATGACGAACGCCCGGTGAGCAATGTTTATCGCCAGGTGGCTGAGTTGGACGAACTTGAACCGATGGAAGATGAAGATCCCTACATTGGTCGTCGTCTCCGAGGAACCGCCGATTCGCGCTATAACCGCAGCGACAGGTACGAAGCCGAGGTTCGCCGTCCGAGAAGCCGCAACATTCCCGATGACTATCCCCCAGAAGAACGCTCTCGGAAACGCCGTCCACGCCCTGCGACTCGTTCGTCAAGACCGCCTGCGGACAGATGGGAGACTGATGTAGATAATGACTGGGATGATAGACCAACTCCTCCTAGTCGTCGTCCTCGCCCTTCGCGTCCACCAAGTCGCAGCCCCAACCCTGATATAGATATAGAACCCCCACCCAGAAAAATACGTCGTCCTCCCCACGACTCAACGGTATCTGTAGCAGATCAAGAGGTAGAACCGCCTGCCAGTGATTATGTGGATTATAGACCCATTGATCCGTTGGGGGATGAAGATGAAGATGACTACGTGCCTAGAGGTTCAGAATACTAAATCCAATTAGGTACAAGCTGTTCGGCATTTAAACGTTAATGTCAATAATGACGAACTCCTTGGTGTGCGAGCATCTTGCTCGCTACTAATACCCAATTTAAATAAGGTCTGCTGAATAAGTCTTGTGGTGGGGAGAGGCAACAGGGAACAGGCAACAGGCAACAGTTTCAAGCCTCTGTTGAGGTAAAATTCGGCGCTTAGGTCGGCGAAAATCCCAAGATGCAAGAGGGTGCTAGTGTAAAAACCTTGCACTTGTTGGATAAAAAAATAGATTTAAACCCTTATCTGGTCTACCTTCCACACTCATGCAGCAAGCCCTAAATACATGACAGCTTACCACCCACGTCAGTAGAGTTGGGTTTCGTTCCTCAACCCAACCTACCAATCATCATAATTCCTAGCCTAATTGCTAGCTAAAGCCGCATTTAACAAAATAGCCAGAACAGAACGAATCGCTCGCAGTTCTTCCGGCGGTTCCCGTAAAAACTCGAAACTGCTGGCATTAATTAAAGCATTGTAGGCTTCAACCACAACCGCAAACTGAGCGGCATTAACGTCACCACCTGCTGTCAATCCGGATAGGCTAGTGGCGAGATTCTGGGCAAGGGTGGGATTTGCCCCAGCATTCACGAGGGCGTTTTGAATTTGACTCACCCCAGCATCAACGTTACCTGTTCCCGTTAACACTAGGGCTAAGTTTTCCTGGACGAATCCGGGGATGGGAGACGTGTCATTCCCCACACCGGGCAAATTTCGTTGGGCAAGTCGTTCATTCACGAAACCCGCTGCATCGAAAACATTTGCCCTAATCTCAGATGTTTCAAACACCAAAACGAGTTCACCACCCCCACCTCGACCAAAAGAATCACCCACAATATCGCTCGTGGTGATAATATTCCCCGTAACATCAGACAGGACAGGCTGGGCATGGCTCGATGCCGTCATCGATAAAATTCCTGCCACGCCTACCGTTAAACTCAGTCCTAACTGAAACGCCAAATGCCTCATTTTTCTACTCCTTAATATAACTGACTTGATTAATGGGCATAGCGATGCTATACCCCTACGCCGAGAATTGAAGGTGGCTCAATCTCTACTTTTTAGAACGATAGCCCATAACCAATTCCCAAAATGAACCGAGGCTCATCACCAGCATTACCCGTCACATCAGCCACAGCCGGGGTAATCACCAGAGGAACCCCCTGAATCGGCACAATTGAAGCGCCTAAATATAAATCTTGACCCGTCCAATCGGCGATTAAAGTAACAGGTTCTACAACTTGCAGACCAATGCTACCAAAAACATTCGTCGAACCCTCTTTATCCTCAATATCATCTAATGAGCGGAAACGCCCCCCACCGAGACCAACCGAGGCAGTTAGCCGACTCAAAGGCTCACTGGAATCTTCCCGCAAACGGAAAACTTTACTGACAACTCCATAAACACTTTGGTCACCATCAGTATTCCCCCAAACAATGGCATTCTCTACACCAACTGCCACAGCGAGATCATCACCAATTAAGCGGTGAAGTTTGAAACTAACTCCGCCATCTTCAAAGGTATCGCCAAATAAGTCATAAATTGAAACGGCGGTTTCTAGAGCAACGATTCTCCTCGCATCACCGACGCCAAAACCGACCACAACAGCACCATCGTCTTCATCGAAAAACCGCACTTGCTCTTGATAGGTAGCACCGAAGAATATATTTCCCGTTTGAGCGCCAAAGGCTGTAGGAGTATTAATACTGGAACCTCCGCGTACAATCCGACGCAATTGTTCCTCCACAGGCGGTGCTGGCAAGAGATACTGCCGTCGCAAAGCAGCAAGTTGTTCTGGTGTCGGTGGTGGTGGTTCTTGGGCAATGGGTTCGTACCCCACAATGTAACGACTTGCCACAGTGGTGGGCGGAATTTGGGGTAATTGATTTTGGCTGACTAATGCTTGGTAAATAAAGGCAGCTACATCGGCACGAGTGGCAGTCTGATTCGGATTCAAGAATGCCACATTCGGGTAATTTACCACCATCTGGTTCACCGTTGCTGCCGCGACGCTACTCTGCGCCCAGTCCGGAATTTGAGCGGCATCCTGAAAGGCTTGATTTAATAGGGCTGTGCTTTGAGCAGGAGCCGATAAATCCAACCCACTGACTAATGCCACTAGCACTTGCACACGCGGGATATTTTGATCCGGAAGGAAAATATTATTGGGATATCCTTCCATAAATCCCATGCGATAGGCTTCTTGAATCGCATCCAATGCCCAGAAGTTAGCTGGGATATCCGAAAACTGAGTGGCTGGACGTTCCAAGGGTTGCTCAAACGCCTGACGAATCATCGCCGCAAACTGAGCGCGGGTGACTGGGGCGTTAGGTCGAAATGTCCCATCGGGAAATCCGCGAATGATTCCCCGTGAGGCTAGGGCTTCGATAAAGGCTTGCGCCCAATTGCCTTGAATATCTGGAAAGGTTGTGGCTTGAACGATTTGTCTACCACGACTAGGCGTCGATGTCGGTGCTGTTTGTGCGGGTTGAGTTGTGTTTGGGGCAGAGTTTTGGGGGCGCAGGGCATCAGCCCCCAGCATGTTATTTAGGAGTGATTCTCCTAACGAGCTTTTTTGATTGGCTGGTGGGTTTGTTTGCGCTTGGGCAATACTCTCAGGACTGGCGATGTTAGCTGCCACACTGAGTAACGTGCCACCTAACACTGAACCAATGACCCGATATCCCCAATAGTGCATAGTTTTGCCGATTGGCTGAAAACAACCCTTAAACCTATATCTCCTCATCACTTTTGCTATGCTCCCGAAGCTGAGTTGTTACCTCAAAGGTACATGAGTTTTGCTGATTAATGCCTTAATTTAGCTAAAAAATTGGCGTGGATACTTCTGTTATGACCCAACAGGGTTTAAGGGAAGTCTCTATGGTTATCCAAAACTTTGACTTTTTGAACTTAAGTAGGAACGGAGACCATAAACTCCCGCCGAGCCTAAAAGCTCGCCTGTTGTGTGCCGCGTTGTGGTCAGCATGAGATTGGTAGCCACAATGAACACACCTAAACCTGTCACCTTTTCGGTTTCGTCTATCCCATCTGTTGCAGTTCGAGCAGAACTGCGAGGTCTTGAATGGGTCTTTCACCACTAGCTGAATCCCCTCCTCCTCACACTTCCTTTCCAACAACTGCACCAAAGTTCTATATAGCCAATGAGACAGCCGCCTGTTAAACAGGCGAGAGAACGTCCCTCGTTTTCCCTGTTTAACCTTCTTCAAGTCCTCTATACTGAGAACTTTTGTAGAAGACAAATCAACTTTCTTCAGAGCCTGACCCAACCGAGATTTTATTTCGGCGTGGGTATTCTTCTGACGCTTTTTAAACTCCTGAATCCGTTGATAAATATCTTGTCCAACTACCTGGGAGTCACTAAACACCACCCCGTTTTTATAGTTGGAATCCATTCCCACAACTCTACCTTGAGTTTTCAAGGGAGGTCTAACTTTCTCAAAGATAAAATCAATCCACAATCGCCCTTTCTTCAACCCCATGCGGATCGTTTTAGACATCTGCCATCCCTGAGCCAACCGTTGATTGATTACTGAGGTGGACTTGAGCGGGATAACTAACTTGGGCGCCCCCGAACCAATCAGTTTGACGCACCAATCAAAGCCCTTTTTTTTAAAGGGAGAGATGGTGACGAAGTGATAGAACAATGTAACTGTGTGCCATTTTAGCTGAGGTTTCCGTTTTCTCTGTTTCTGGTGAACAGAAAAAACACACTCACTCGCTTGTTTGGCAAGTGCTTGCCCTAAACGGGTTGTGATCCCAAACTTTTTCTTGGCTCGGTGAACTGTGGGCAGGTCAGCCAGTTTCCCCGAAAAATCTTGACGTTGCCAAAACAAGTCAACAAAATACTGCATAATTGAGTGGCATTGACCCAAAAATTCGCGCACAATTAGAAACTTACTTACATTCAAATCATTTAGGTAAACCCGTGCTGTGCGCTTCATCAAATTTTTGTTTCTTTTCGATGCCACCATTCCGTTGTTATGTATAGGATTGGGTCTTTGTACACCTGATGGAGAGAGTGTGCCAAGGTTCACCCCCAGAATCAGAGCCGCTTCGGTTATCTTATGTCGTTTTGACTTAACCCTAAATAAAAGTCTAGCAAATAAAGTCAAAATATTGAAGAATTATTTACAATGCCTCTGCACAAATACACAATAGTTGCTAAAATGTCAAGCCTTGGTGAACGTGCTTACCAATTTCGCTTTTATCGCCTATGAACCTTCAGGCTGATTAAATGGTAATTTAACAATAGTAGCTGGCTTCGGCTAAGATGACACAGAGGTTCGAGGAAAGGGTATTCCAAGCCAATTGATTCAGCAACCCCACGCTACTAACGTGGAGCGTGGGGATTGCCAGAGACAAGTCTGGTGACGCAAGAGTTGAATAGACCACTAGCCATCAACTGATACACACTTCCGAATGCTTCCCCAGTTCGGATCAACTGTAAGCCTACTTGTTATAGGCGCTTGAAGAAAGGACATTTTGTTGGTGGTGGTCGAGGGGACTGATAACTCACACGAGAGGCTTATATCCATGATTCGTGTTCCAGTTTTATCACCAAAAGGGAAACCATTAATGCCAGCTAAAGCTAGCCGTGTTCGACGGTGGTTAAAGTCAGGCAAGGTCAAGGTTATACGCAATGACTTAGGTGTCTTTCAAGTCCAGTTAGTCAAGGAACCGTCAGGTGAACAGACCCAAGATATTGCAGCCGGAATTGATCCGGGAAAGCTGTTTACTGGGATGGCTGTCCAGTCAAAAAGTGTCACCCTATTCCTTGCCCATCTGAACCTACCATTTAAAACCGTAACCAAGCGGATGCAAGGGCGGGCGATGATGCGACGAGGACGGCGAGGGCGACGGATTAACCGGAAGGTTCCTTATGACCAACGCAACCACCGCGAGTGCCGATTCGATAACCGCAAAGGTCATAAAATACCTCCCAGCATTCGGGCGAATAAGCAGTTAGCACTACGGGTGATCCAGGAGTTATCAAAGATTTACCCGTTTACTCATGTCCTCGTGGAGGTGATTAAAGCTAGAGGTGACAAGGGTTTTAGTCCGGCAATGGTCGGGCAGTATTGGCAAATTGAGCAGTTAGAACAAGCAGGCTATACCGTCCACACCCAAGAGGGATGGCACACCTCAAACCTAAGAAAGTATCTAGGCTTACCCAAGTCTAAGAATAAAGCTGAGGAATCACCCGCCGCCCATGCCGTTGACGGCATCTGCCTAGCCGCCTCCCGGTTTATACGGTATCGCCAGATTAAAGGCAGAAGTGGTACCTTCCTAGGGTCTATTACGGTAACACCATGTCAGTTTGCAGTGATTAGTCGCTCTCCAATTTGCCGCCGTCAGCTACATTTAATGATTCCCGGCAAGGGAGGGAAACGGCGGCATTATGGTGGCACCCTCACCCGTCACGGGTTGAGGAAGGGCGATTATGTCAAAGCTGAAAAGGCGGGTATCACTTACTACGGTTACGTTTCCGGTGACACTAAAACTCAAGTCTCGGTCAGTGACGCTAAATGGAAACGAATAGGGAGGTTTACCACCAAAAAAGTCCAATTGTTGCAACGAAATACCGGACTGGTATCAACAGTTGGGTTGTCAAACCTTGCCCTGAGCGAAGTCGAAGGGCGTGGTTTGACCTCTATCCCCCTCCGACCTACTTCGTTGAGGTCGGAGTCCCACGAGGTAAAACGATGGATATCGGAGTACCAAGGCAGGGAGAGGACATTCTTTAACTGTTGCCTGTTCCCTTGCTCAACTGATGTCCTACCGTATTCCTGTTATGCTATACAGTTGTTAATTTTTGCAAACGGTTTGCTCCTATAGGTAGGGTCTGCGGAATATAGCCTTACCAAGGCAGGTTAGGACATTCCTAAAGTTCTCTCTTGCCTGTTATCAGGTCATTACTGGGATTGACTAACGTGTCTGCGTAGTGCTATAAGTCTTGTGGTGGGGTTAGAGAGCAGGGGAAGCAGAGGAAGCAGAGGGAGCAGGGGGAGCAATGGTACATTTTCGGTGATTCTATCGCCATAGTTTTAATAGATAGTCTCACATTTCCTTGAAGATTAAAAACTTTTTCTACGCATCAACTCATTGATTGATAGTTCAGGGTTTCGGCTTTTTGCAGCAAGCCCTAGGTATACAAAAAGTTACCTAATTAGATACGGTTTTGGCTTTGATAGAGGTAGGCAGCTCAATCCGAAATTCTGTATCCTTACCGGGTTCTGAAAAACATTGAAGTGAGCCTTTATGCTGTCCAACAATAATTTGGTAACTAATGGCTAGTCCTAAGCCAGTACCCATCCCAATCGGTTTAGTGGTGAAAAACGGATCAAAGATACGGGCTTTAACCTCTGGGGGGATGTGAGACCCGTTATTGGCAATGCGAATCCTAACATGCTTATTGTCGAATTGTTCCGTCCGGAGACTAATCCGAGCGGGCATTGTACCTGGTTGGTCTCTAATGGCGTCAATGGCGTTGTTCAGAATATTCAGAAACACTTGATTTAACTGACAGGCATAACATTCAACTAAGGGTAAGTTGCCGTAGTCTTTGACGACCTCAATATTCAATTCGGGTTGATTCGATTTTAAGCGGTAGTGCAACATCAATAAGGTGTTGTCAAGTTCTTGATTAATATCAACCGATTGCAAACCCGAACGGTTTTGCCGGGAAAACTCTTGTAGAGAAAGAACCATTTTCTGGATGCGTTGGGTTCCTCGGCGCATTGAAGATAAAACTTTAGGTAAATCGTCAATGAGAAAGTTCAGATCAACGGTTTCAATTTTGTCAATAACATCGGGGGGAGGGTTGGGGGTGATTCCTTGGTAGAGATTGAGGAGTTCAATTAAGTCTTGGGTGTAGCGTTCAGCGTAACTGAGGTTACTGTAGATAAAGGTGACGGGGTTGTTGAGTTCATGAGCTAAGCCGGCGACAAGCTGCCATAAGCTTGCCATTTTTTCGGTTTGCACCAATTGTGCCTGAGTTTGTTGTAATTGTCGCAGCGCTTGACTTAACTGTTGAGTTAATTGGCGCGATCGCAGCCCCGCCCTAACCCGTGCTAATAATTCTTCCATATCAATGGGTTTGGAGATAAACTCATCAGCACCAGCATCTAAGCCTTGAACGCGATCGGTAATTTGATCGCGCATGGTGAGTAAAATGATAAACGTGGTTGCCAATTCCGGATCAGCTTTCACTTGGCGACAGACTTCTAGTCCATCGAGACGCGGCATAATCCAATCACATATAATCAAATCCGGATGGAACAATTTAACCTGGCGTAGGGCTTCTTCTCCGTTGTTGGCGATCGCGACGTCGTGATTTTGACTCGTGAGTAGATTTTTCAGCACAAGCTGAACCGTCAAATCATCATCAACCACTAAAATTTTCGCCATAGCCGATTAACCGCAATGCTATATTAGGGGAATTTGTGGGAAAGATATGATTGTACCCCTAACCTCTGGCTCTCTAGTGCAATAAGCAGATCGGCAGCATTGGACAAATTCTCGGCTTTTGCCTGACGCTCCAATTCAGTCGCGATCGCTTGGAGAGATGAAACACCCACATTAGCCGCCGCCCCTTTCAGTTGATGGGCGCATTTGGCGACTGTAGAATAATCATTGACAGCTTCAGCTTGTTTAATCGCGTCTAGGTTAAGGCGAATGACCTCCAGCAAGGCGGCAAGCAGCTCACCTTTTAACTCGACTTCACCTAGACTTACTTCCTCTAAGCGATCAAAGTCGATCTCGATAGCGTTGGTAGAATTGCTCGGTGAAAAATTCGATTCAGACAAAAAGCTTCAATTCCGATTTTTATTGGGCAGTATAGCAATCCTATTTAGGTTGTGGCAATTTTCCAAAATGAAACCCTTGCTATACATGGGTTTCGAGCATTTCGCTTGTTGCATCCTATTTAGGATTGCTATAGTTAATTACAACCTTACCATGAACTGATCACGCTGGTGGTTCAGTGGAAATGCAGGAAAGCCGAGGGACTCCAGGTGCAGGGGACGGAGCGAAGTCTCGTAGTTCATCTGCAAACTGAGTAAGGGCGGGTTTCGCACAAATGTTACCATCAATAGCCCACAGAAAGTCCCCAAACCCGCCCCTACTAGTATCACGAATCACCTTTTCCCCTTAGATTCCCGACGCCTTAATTAAATCGGTCGGGGATTGAGTCGGGACGTGAATCTAACTGTTAATGACTAAACCATGATTTGCCAGCAATTTCTAGATTTTTCTGGAAATATCTCCTCTTGTGTGGTAGGATATTGAGTGAGTTATCAAACACTAACATAAGATATGCCACGCCGAGGGAAGCTTCTCAAGTCCTCCAAGTCTCTCCAAAAACACTGCGAAACTGGGACAGAGACGGCGAGAACTGAACAATTAGAACTCCTGCGGGTCATCGACGGTACGATATCGATTCCGTCGTCAATCCAGAGGGCGATACAAGAATCAGAGTCCTCTATGCCAGAGTTAGCTCATACAAACAAAAGTCAGAGATGGTGCGACAAGCCGACTACCTGCAATCCCTGTTCACAAACGGAAAGCTTATCAAAGAAGTCGGCTCAGGACTCAACTACAAGCGCAAAGGACTTCTTTCCCTTTTGGGACAAGTTTTGTCAGGAAATGTCAGAGAAGTTGTGGTCTCGATCAAAGACCGACTTGTCAGGTTCGGTCTTGACCTTATCGAATGGCTCTGTCAACAAAAAGATTGCTTCCTCGTGGTTCTCAACCGAAGTGACTTGTCTAATGAGCGAGAAATGGTTGAAGATATCCTTGCCATCGTCCATGTCTTCAGTTGCAGATTGTACGGTCTCAGAAAGTACAAGTCTGCTATCAAAGAAGATCCGAGTTTATCCAGAAACAACGCTGGCTAAAGCCTGGTTTCAGTGGATTTCGGCTGCACGATGGTGCTTTAATCAGGCAATAGCCATACTTAAGACCCAGAAAATTGGCAAATACGACCTCCGAAAAATGGTCATGGACATGGCTCCATCTTGGGTAAGTCAAACCCCTTATAACCCACGCCAACTGGCGGTATTTCAAGCCTTTGAAGCACATAAAGCGGCAAGGAAGTCGGGGGGAGATGCTCAATTCAGATCTGTGCGTGAACCCGTTAAATCCATTCGGTTTCAAAAGGACAATTGGAAGAAGGGAGCGTTTTACCCGACACAGACCAAGGGATTAAGCTTTAAGGCAAGTGAGCCAATCATCGATAAAATGCACCATGAACCTGCCTTGGTCTTGGACAGAGGGCGCTGGTTTATTTGTTATGCCATAGACGCGCCTAAGCCCGAACCTTTGGATAGCCAACTGGCTATCGCCCTTGACCCTGGCGTGAGAACATTCTTGACCGGGTTCGACGGTTCTGAAGTCTGGGAGGTTGGCAAGTATGACATAGGGCGCATTTATCGGTTAGCCAGTCACCTTGATCGGCTGATGTCTCGAATCGGTCTATCTAAGGGACGCCAGTTTAAACACTTGCGGTATCGGTTGCGAAAAGCGGCACAAAAAATTCGGATTAAGATCCGAAATTTGGTAGATGAGTTGCACAAAAAAGCAGCTAACTACCTATGTACCAAGTACAAGATAATATTTTTGCCCACGTTTGAGGTGAAAAACATGATCAAACGGGGCAAACGACGGCTGTCAACTAAAACAGCGCGAAAGCTGGTTACATGGTCGCATTACCGTTTTAAGATTTCGTTGAAGCATCAAGCAGCCAAGTATGGCTGTGTTGTAGTAGACGTGACGGAAGAGTACACCAGTAAAACCTGTTCAAAATGTGGTCATGTTCACACAAAATTAGGAGGCAACAAACGATTCGTTTGTCCCTCCTGTGGTCATACTATTGGGCGTGATATCAATGGCGCTTTCAACATTCTGTTGAAGGCTTTGAGAGATACCTCCACATCTGGTGTGATAGCTTCATTCCAGATTGTGCCATACTCAGAAACTTCCGGAGCCATACCAGATTTTTCCGGGTTAAATGTATCTGACAACACCTGTAAGGGTTGAATCAGTCTCTTGTGTTTGGGCAGTTTCCTCCTCTGGCGGTAATCCTAAAACCTCTCGGTAGGTGCGGATATACTGTTTGGCTGATTTATCCCAACTGAAATTCTGACGCATACCGCGTTGCTGTAGCGTTGTCCATTGATCTTTAAAGCGGAAACCTTCCCAAGCCCGTACCATACAGGTATAAAAGTCTAACGGTTCATAGCGGTCAAAACAGTAACCCGTCCCAGTTTGGCTAACCGGTTCATGGTGAAAAACCGTATCCACCAGACCCCCGGTGCGCCGGACAATGGGGACACAACCATAGCGCATAGAGAGCATTTGAGTAATGCCACAAGGTTCAAAGCGGGATGGCATTAGGAATGCATCACAACCCGCATAAATGCGTCGAGACAGAGCATCACTATAAAGGAGTTGGACAGACACACGACCCCGATAGCGAGATGCCAATTGCCACATTTGGGTTTCGTAGTAGCGTTCACCAGATGCCAGCAATATAAATTGGGCATCGCTGTAAGCCAGGAAGCGATCAATGACTTGTAATAATAGGTCAATCCCCTTTTGCTCCACCAGGCGCGTGACCATGCCCATGAAAAAGGCATTGGAGTTGACTTCTAAGCCCACCTCTTCTTGCAGGGTCACTTTGTTTTTGCGACGTAATTCCAGCGTATCGGCGCTGAAATTTTGCTCGATATATTTGTCGGTTTCTGGGTCATAACTATCCGTATCAATGCCATTAATAATCCCGACAGTTTTACCACTAATGAAAGACATTAAGCCTTCTAGGGTTTCGCCGTATTCAGCCGTGCAAATTTGTTCAGCATAAGTTGGCGACACGACAGTCACTCGATCCGCAAATTGTACCGCTGCTGCCATTGTATTATGACCTTGCATATACCAGGGACACCAGGTTATCTGCTGTAAGCGCCAGCGCCAGGGACCTTGATACGCCAAATTGTGAATCGTAAAGACGGTAGAAATATCGGGTGACTGACTCATCCACACTGGAATCATGCCTGTATGCCAATCGTGGCAATGAATGATTTGCGGTTTCCAGTAGTTCCAGGCAAACTCAGCCGCGCCATTAGCAAAGAGGGTAAATCGCCAGTCTTCATCCGCTCCGGCGTAAATATGGCGTCCTGAGAAGGCGAGATGACCAAACAGATAGAGGGGGACATCGGTTCCGGGTAATACCGTCTCATAGACAGCGAATGACTCAAACATGGCAGATCCCCACCAAACAGGTTCTTTGGGAATCTCCATCTTGTCGGGTAAAAAGCCGTAATACGGCATAAAAATCCGCACATCATGTCCCAAGCGCTTCAGGAACTTAGGCAATGCACCCACAACATCCCCCATACCGCCGACTTTTGCCAGGGGCGCTACCTCTGCGGCAACAAACAGAATATTCATAATGATGGTTGTGTACGATGAAGTCTCAAGTAGTAATACTATCCTTCAGAGGGGCGTTTACAATGACGAATCCTTGAATTCGGGGCATTTTTGCGTCAATGTGGGGCGATAGAAATCAAATTACAGGTCAAACCCCTGTTCCCTAGTAGAGGCGATGAACCACCTGTAGGGGGAATCTGCTTGACCTAATTGCTCTCTGGGAGTTATATCAATAAGTTTTACGGCTACCTAACCTAACCTTCCATCACCTGATTAAACCGATCTCTCCCCGCATGATAATCTTTACTTTCATACCCCATAACATGCCGGACAATCCACTTTTGTGATCTGCCATCCTCCATCAGTAAACGAATCGCCTTCCTTAACACCTGCTCCTGATCAACAAACCGTTCAACAAACCAGTTTTCGGTTTCCGCAAATCCCCGCTTATCATTTTCAGCACTGCGATTCAGATAAACGGCAGCTAATAATGCCTTAAATGATTTGCCTAAAACTTTCTCATTTCCCAAATTTAGCGCCGTCAACTCTTCAGTCGTGATTTGATTGATAAAGTTGGATTGATTATCTTTAGAGGTCAATTCCTTAAATAAGTCATTTAAATTGCCCACTTTAACATTGGGAAGATAGCCATACAAATAATCCGCAACTATCCCCTTCAATACCGCATCTCCCAGAAACCTTAACTGTTTATTCGGTGACGAACGCTCTTTGATCTTTTTTAAATGACGCTCTAGCAACGGTGCAATCAACTGCTTAACCAACCAATTCCGTGCTTGAGAAAACCCCCGATCCTGATGAATCGCCCCAACTAACGCGATCAATGCTTCTTCAAAGGGATTGTGATTTTGTAAACGCAAACGATGCCGTTCTTGCGTCAGTCCCAGAAACGGATACCCTTCGCCTAACCCCAATTGATACCACAGTTTTGTTAACCGTTGTCCTTCGACTAACTTGTCCCGTAATCCTTTAAAATTGCTCACCTCTAAATAGGGACAGTTGTGATATAAATAGTCAGTAATTACCAGATTAACAATAGCATCTCCAAGGAATTTTAATCGCTCGTTATTCTGTTCAGATTCTCCAATTTGTTCAGCATAAGAGCGATGCATCAAAGCAAGTCTAAGTGTATCACTATGCTTAAATTGAATACCAATTTGGTTTTCTAAAGATTCAGAATTCCATTCCATCATTTTTACAGGATTAAGACGTTTTAACAGTAGGTAATTGCACCGTCAGGACTGAACAGGGAGCATGGTGAAGAACGTAATTACTAGCACTCCCCAAAATTAACTCCGAAAGCCCCGACAAACCCCGATGACCAATGACAATCAGATCAGCTTGCCAATTCTTCGCCACCTTACAGATGGTTTCCCCCGGACTTCCTGGCACTTGGGTAAACTCAGCCGAGACACCAGCCGTCGTAGCTTCATCTGTGCGCGATCGCAAAATCTCCAGACATTCGCTTTCAAATTCGTCCCACTGCTTGCGGTAGGCAATATTCACATCATCTAATCGCCACGGATAATAGTCTGCATCAGAAAATCCTGGCATACCCGGACTCGTGTCTTCCTCCGGAGACAGAACGTGCAACAGCAATAGATGACCCTTGACCGCTTTGGCTAACTCTAGGGCTTGATCAAAAACATGATCACCCATACCAGAGGTATCTATGGCAACAAGCATCTTTTCAAACATAACCACTTTCTCCAAAACCCTGGTAAGTAGTAGGGTTGTTACCCCTCTGACAATGGTATAATGAATTTCAACTCTGGATAGTGCCGCTCGATTTCGGCAAAGCACTAGCTTATAGATGATAGATGCTAATTCTAATCTAGCGATTGTGTCGGAATCTGGCTCGAAAATATACAGAATAATTAATTTTTGTGAAAATCTAGATGCCAGAAACATCTCAGTTTTCACAGAAACTTTTGCAGCCAATACAAATCCGACACTCAACCTGGAAACCAAGGGCTGAGAGAGGGAAAAATTTCATGAGTTTAAATGCCCGCTTTGCCGTAATCAGTGACTTACACATTGCTCTACCCCAAACTATTTGGGATATTCCCACCCGTTTCCATTTAGTGGAAATCAGTATCCCTGCCCTAGAGTTAGTATTCAACCATTTAGAACGTCTTGATCTAGATTTTCTCCTGCTTCCAGGAGACTTAACCCAGCACGGCGAATCGACTAACCATGACTGGCTACAACGGCGATTGTCCCAGCTCCCCTACCCGGTTTACGTTGTACCTGGTAATCATGATGTCCCCACGCTATTGCCCAATGAACGTTCGATTGGACTGAAAGACTTTCCTCACTATTATCGTCAATTTGGCTATGACAATCCTGACCAACTCTACTACACCCGTAAAATTTTCCCCGGTGTGCAGCTTATTGGCTTAAATTCCAACCAATTTGACCAGACGGGTAAACAACGGGGTTGTCTGGATGCACCGCAATTGGCATGGCTTGAGGATGTACTTGCCCAGACTAAGGATAAGTTGATTGTGGTCATGGTACATCACAATGTCATCGAACATCTACCGGATCAAGCCAAACATCCCTTGGGACGCCGCTATATGCTGGATAATGCCCCCACCCTGTTAAATCTGCTCAAAGCGGCTGGGGTGAATTTAATCTTTACGGGTCATCTTCATGTCCAGGATATCGCCTATCACCAGGGAATCTATGATATTACCACTGGATCATTAGTCAGCTATCCCCATCCCTACCGAGTCTTAGAACTGCGAACCGATAATTTAGGAAATCGCTGGTTACAAATAGAATCCCATCACATCACCTCTGTACCTGGTTGGGAAAATCTGCCGGAAATTTCGCGAAAATGGATGGGCGATCGCTCTCATCCGTTTATGGTAAAGTTACTTACCGCCCCACCTTTATGTTTACCCCAACACGACGCGGATAAACTTGCCCCCAGTTTACGTAACTTTTGGGCTGATATTGCTGTGGGTGACACCTATTTTGATTTTCCCGATTTTCCGCCGCCTGTCCGCCGCTATTTCCAAACGTTCAGCGCGATGGATAGTAATGGTAAACCTGCTTTTATCGATAATCACGCGACATTATTGCTGGAGTCATGAATCTGTGAAGTGGACGCGATCGCTTATCATAGTGGGGCGAGGATGAACAAGGAGACTCGCTGAACCAAGAATCTTCGTCCATGCTTTCTTCATGGGCGGGAAGTGTCAATACAGATACTTAACTGCACTCTTGAGGAATTTCCCACAGAGGCAGGATTGAACATGGGAGATTCGATAAATGACTGTATATGAGAAAACCATAGCGAAGATTCGCCAATTACCGGAACCACTTGTCCAGCAAGTGAACGATTACATTGAGTTCCTGCTGATGAGAAGTGACAACAGACGTGCTGCCTTATGGATGCAGTTTAACGAAGCGCTAGAAATTGCTGAATCTGATTTCACTGACTACTTATCGAATTTAGAAGAGTATGAAGAACGTCTCGCTCGTGGAGAAATTCAGTGGTAGCCAAGCCTTTAAGCAGCTTACAAATCAGACGGGGATTTGTTCCAGCAGGAGTTGGGGGTTTAAGCCAAAATTCAGTGATTCTGTGTGAACAAATTCGAGTCATTGATAAATCTCGGATTATTAGAGTGCTTGGTCATTTGGATGATATCTATCTCCAAGAACTAGCTCAAGCTCTCTGTACGATTCTCGATCTATCACTTTGAGCTAATGGGTGAAGCAAAAGCTATTTTGTAGAGAATTATTTTCATCTATCCACACTAAACTCAATCAATCCTTGGAAGCGATCGCACGTTGATAAACTGATAAACTAGCATAGCCCTGCGCCTTGGCAACGGGTGTTATCTGTGGGGAAATGGCTTCCAGACATTTCAGCCTAATTTTGTCCAGGAATGACAAGACAGAGGCGACATATTGTTTTTGATGCTTCGTGTGATCAAATTTAATCGCATTCCACAGATGTTCTAACTGTTCCCAAGTCGAGCATTTTTGCAGGTGACAGGCTACAGCATTTTCCCATTGTTCCATTTGGCGATAACTGATAAATTGTCCACCTTTGTCCAAGCGGTGAACGAATAGAACATAAAGCCAGGATTCAACTTTGACAATTAGGGATTCGGAAATTCCCAGGAATTGGGCGATTTGGCGTTTGGTGATGCGGAACTTTTGGGCGGGGTTAATACGGCGAAATAAAGCAGTCATTGGAGTTTAGATTTTAATTTTTGAATAGGTGAATGGATCATCGTTTTCTGACGGGATATCAAAAATAATGGTAAAGTTCAACGTAGGCATGAACCGTTGCAGAACTTGCAGGTGTCCTTCTGCATCGCTGCGGCTGCGAAGACGGCAAACGACGCGCCGTTGACTGTTTGGCAGGTGGCGAACGATACACCACGGGTAGAGTTTATTTTTGTAGGTCATGATGTACTCTTGGTTATTGGGTGTTGAATCAGGGAATGTGGATTGGTGTTCTAGCCGATACCCTGTGAGTTGTTTGGGCGGGATTAATGGCGGTGAAAACGTTGCCAGTTGACCGTTTCCAGCGTTGGCGCTGGTAATCACCGTCAGGAGGGAAAACGGCGCGAATGGCAGCAAATTGTGGCGCGACAGCGAGTGTCGAGCTTGCGTTTAATGTCTTCATAGGGTATGTATGGATAGACTGAGTGAGTGCGATCGCCCTTTTGCGGCATCGCTTTTTGGTCAGATAAGATAAGATGTCTAATGCGTAAGCTATCTAGACAGCCAGATGAAACCTAGCCAATGGCGCTTCTCCTGTCTTCTGAGTCGTCAAGTTGAGCTAGCGCTAAAAGATTACAAATAGTCTACTAATTGAAAAAAATTAAAAAAGGAATTAAAGTCATGAAACAATTTTGGTTAGAAGATTGGCTAGACGGTTTACCTTATACTGTGATGGTAATAATTATTTCATTATTGGCAATTTTAAATTTAAATTTAGGATGGTTTGTAAATATAGTCGTTACAGTTTGGAGTATAGGTATTTTAATATCTAACATTGATAAGTATAAAAATACACACTCTTCTGATTACGCAAATGATTACGCAAATTGGTCTGAAAAAGGCTTTGGTTACTTACTGAGTGCTGTTCTTGCTTGGTTTGTGATTTTAAGTCTTTAGTTGGACGAAAACGATAGCCATTTATATCAACCTTCGTAACTATCCCCAATCAATCCTTGGGAGCGATCGCAACCCGAAACCCCAGCGCATCCAATAATTCAACCAGACTGTAAATTTCCGCCCCTCCGGTGTCTAACAGAATCTTGTCGAGCTTTTCATAGCTTTGTCTCGCTTCTTCTGAGAGATTATTCATTTGTACCCGCGCCTCGATAACATCCTTAAGCGTCAGACGAAGCACATCAGGTTGAGGGTCTTTTTCTGCCAATTCTAAAGCCACCTCAATATTACCCGCAGCCCTTTCAGGATCTTTGAGAGATTCAATCAGGTATTCGCGGTAGCTCCTACTTGTTTGCATTTTCACGTCTTTCATAGTCTCTCCAATATTCTTGAGCGTTACGAATATCTTGCGCTTGTGTGCTTTTATCTCCACCACAGAGTAAAATCACTATCGTTGTTCCCATTTGTCCAAAGTAGACCCGGTAGCCGGGACCCTAGTTAATTCTCAGTTCAAAGACTCCTTTTCCTACTGAGCGATAGTCCCCAAAATTGCCTAGCTGAATCCGCCTAAGCCTATTATCGATCTTACCTCTGCCTTTAGTATCTCGTAGAGCGTCAAGCCATTCCTCAAAGGGACTTCTCCCCTCTGCTGTCAGATAGTTCTGAATCTCTCTTGGCTGGACTTCCACTTGTTTAATGCAAATATGTCATGGATTAATTTACTGGAAAGCACTCGCACTCACCGTACCACCTACTTACGGTTGCCGACAAATGCCAAATACTGACGTGTAGCCGTGTAAAAATGTACTACCGCCAACGGGTCCAATCTCGCCATTACAGAAGAAGCCGCCAACTGAAATATTATTGATATAGCGACACAATAGTTGGGAATCAAAATCGGGTTTACCATACAATCCTTGACCCCGCCCTAAACAGGAAAACATTAATGCACCCGCCGTTTCTGGGGTGGAATTGACTTGGTTTTGATAATTCTGTAAAAGTAATTCTAAATCTTCCTCAGAGGTGCGAGCGTCTCGCAGATGGAACTGAATCCGTTGACCAGGGCGCACCCGATCGCCGATCGCGATCGCACCCAGTCTGGGATCAACGCCCAACAGATTGCGAATCAGGAAATCCCCTTGACCCAGACTTTGCTTAAACTCATCACGGGCAATGCCAATAAATAGAGAATGTTGCGCCAATTCGCGATCGCTCTCACTCAAGTTTTGAATTACGTCACGCAGCACAGCTAGCGGCGGCTGGGATTCAACCTCACTGAAGCTCATCCCATTACTATCCGCCAGTTCCAGTACAATATTTCGTTCACCTTTGGTGATTTGATAGGGTTGACCAATGGGACGACAGCCTTGGGAAACAATTGGGTCTAGTACCACATTCCCACTTAACGCCACGCCGATTGTACCTTCTCGATGTAGCGTACCTCCAGAGTATCGTTCCGAATCACGATAAAATAACCCACTCTGAACTCCCATGGCACTGGCACTGGCTAATCCTCCCACCTTAACCGAACCCGGATAGGCAAAATCTAGCCCTTGTAACAGATCATTGATTTTCGAGGAAAAGGGATCGGCTAATAAGATGAAATGGGGTTGATCTTGGGGGGAAACACCGATTAAGTCCACCCAAGTACTGGGTGAACTATCCAAGTCCGGCAAATCACTTCCCGGAATATGAAACGCCCGAACTGAAACCTCTGGCATACTTGCCAAACTAATTGACAGAGCGGGTTCTGCTTCAATTTCTTGAGGTTGACCTTGGGCATTCATCCCAATCACGCCACCTCCCCCACAACCAATGATCACAGGTACAGATAACCGTTCTTGTAGCAGGGGCATTAATCGGGAATACTCGCTGGCATAAGCTGAAGAGATGAACACCAGACCCAAATCCGCAGGCATTGACAACGATTGTTCCAGACGCTCTACCACCTCCGCGATCGCTGTTTCCAAGGACGGACGAGTTGATAAGGCATTTACCCACTTCATCAAATTTGCCGTGACTTTTACTGAGGTTTTCCCTAGGTAGGGTTTTTTTCGGGTTGGCTACAGGTGCAAAGCCTTATGATAACTCCAATTTGGCTAACTCCCAAAGGACTGGTGTCAGGGGGCAGGGGAGCAGGGTGGCGGGGGAGATGAGATTTTACGATATTTCAATGGCAAGAGGATAAATAGTGCTAAACAGCCCCCTACTTCCGGTAGTCGGGCAGATCGTGTAGAATTGTAAACAGCGTATCGACTTTTGCGGAACGTTAAACTATAGAATCCTAACGATCTATACGATCTATGAGTACCGACTTGGATATATTTCAGGGCGGTCAACACCAAATAAATAGACGTTCTGTACAATACATTAGTGCAGTAATCCGGAAATAAGGAAAGCAATGAGTGATATTCAAGAACAAATTGATCGGGAGCGTCAGCAAGCTAGAACTGTTTGTGACGCTCAAGGCGCAGAGTCCCCAGACTGTGCGGTAGCTTGGGATTCTGTCGAAGAGTTACAAGCTGAGGCAGCACACCAGAAGCAAAAAGGCACAAAGAAAACCTCCTTCGAGAAGTATTGCGAAGAAAATCCTGATGCAGATGAGTGCCGCGTCTACGACGAATAAGGGACTCTTCGTCTGCTATACGTGCCGATTTTGTATGGATGAATTCAGTGAATCAGTTTGGTGGCTGGAACTCCTTCGGGTGATTCCGGCTGCTTTTTTTGTTCCTGATAACCCGTGGTTCAGGACACCAGAACACCCGCCCAGTAATTGAAATCGATAATATTCCCGAAGCGGAGATGGCAAGATTACCGTACAATTTGGGAGGTGAACCGATCGCGGTGTCACTATACTGTTAAATCAAAGGAACTCGTCGGCTATTAGCTATGCCCGATCAACTTCTGCAAGCATTAGTCTGGACAGACTATCGGTTAGCCGTTTTATTTACGGTGTTGATTCCCCTGATCCTAATTATATGGGCTTTTGTCAAAAAAGCTGATGCCATGGTGCGCCTATTAATTATCTACTGGCGCGTATCCAGTTTACTGGCAATTACGGTTTATATCATGATTGCCTCGTGGCCCATTGGTTTTATCTCGGGTTGGCTTGCCCGAGTTTTGATTCCCATCTCCCTCTGGTTCTGGGTAGATGTGAATGAGGATATTGAGGATCAACCGACGAATCTGCTGAAACTTACGCTGACGGCTTGGCGCTGGGCAATAACGATTTACTGTGGGATTGGTGTCTTGTGGAGTCTTCCGTCTCTAGGATGCGCGTTTACTCCAGACGCTTTGGAAACGCTTGCCTGTAGAGTTTGGCTAGAACCTCCCTTTCTCTTTAAACAATACTTCCATCCTGAGTCTTCTCCTCAATTTTTGGGTTTTATTGGCATTGTTGGATTATTGATTTATGTTCTGTACTTGAGCTATTTTGTTTTAATTCGCTTAGGGAAACAGGGACGAATCGCGATGGAACAGTAGTGCGAAATTCAATGGGGAATATGAGGGAGATGAGGAATATGAGGGAGAGATTTCCCAATCAACAAATGACGTAGCTTGCTTCTCGCGAAAGCGAGTATGACAAATGACAAATGACGAATAACCAGTCAACTATGAACCAAGGAACTTCTATTGGACAGCGTTTAGAACAATACACAATTAAGTATCCTCAAGAAGTCTTACTCGTTACCGCTCAAATTGCTGGCGAAGAGGATCAGATTGCTATTTATAAGGGGTTTTCTAGTTCGTTGATGCGTCCAACAGCTTTCGATCCGGATGTGCCTGTCATACCACCCGAAGCAGAAATTGTCAAAATTGATCGCGTCGCGAGTCCCTATAATCCGGATGCACCTCGTTACATTCAGCAGGGGTTAACTTGGAAGGCGATTCAGCCGTTGTTGGTAGATGCTGGTGTTTAAGATTAAGCCTCACCAACTGCCTTGGGTTTTAACCCAAGGATCAACGCGAAAGTCATCTCAAATATACAGTTCATTGAATCAGAACAACGAGTCTTTTATCAACTCAGTTCTAGGGAAATCAATACAAAATGCTATTCGCGTAGCGCTATAAGTAGTTCACATGCTGATCAAACGGAGTTAACCGAGTTATGAGTTACGATTTTAATCTGTTTGTTATTGGTGGCGGTTCAGGCGGAATTGCCACAGCACGACGAGCAGCACAATATGGGGCAAAGGTAGGAGTAGCCGAATTCAGCCGCTTGGGAGGAACCTGTGTGAATCGCGGCTGTATTCCCAAAAAACTGATGGTTTATTCCTCTCATTTTCCGGAGGTGTTTGAAGAAGCCCAAGGGTATGGCTGGAGTCCAGTACAAAGCACTCTCGACTGGCATAAAATGATCGAGGCGGTGCAAAAGGAACTCGAACGCCTCAATGGAGTTTACCTGCGGATGTTGGATAATTCCGAAGTGCAACTGTTTCGGGGTTATGCCAAGTTTGTTGACCCTCATACGTTAGAAATTTTTGAGTCTCCCAATAGCAGTACGGCGTCACATAAAGTGAGTGCGGATAAAATTTTGATTGCCGTGGGTGGACACCCGGTTACGCCAAATATTCCGGGTATAGAACATGCGATTATCTCCGATGATATGTTCCTCCTCAAGGAGCAACCTAAGCGAGTGGTGATTCTCGGCGGTGGCTACATTGGTGTGGAATTTGCCTGTATTATGCATGGCTTGGGTTCTGAAGTGACTCAAATTATCCGCAAGGAGAAGATTTTGCGGGGGTTTGATGACGATATTCGGACTCAAATCCAGGAGGGAATGCAGCAACACGGTGTCCGAATTTTAGAGGGTAGCGTACCGACGGCGATTGAAAAGACAGGAGATGGATTAAAGGTTACGGTTTGCGGTAAGCATGAGGAAACCGTAATCGGGGATATCTTTCTCGCCGCCACAGGGCGCAAGCCGAATCTCCAGAATCTAGGGCTGGATAAGGCTGGAGTCGATCTCTGTCAAGATGCGATCGCGGTGGATGAGTATAGCCGTACTTCTCAACCTCATATCTATGCGGTTGGGGATTGCACAGATCGGATTAATTTGACGCCCGTTGCGATTAACGAAGGGCGTGCTTTTGCCGATACAGAATTTGGCGGCAAATCTCGGGTTATGAGCTATGAAAATGTCCCCTCGGCAGTATTTAGTACCCCAGAAGCAGCAACAGTAGGCTTAACCGAAGCCCAAGCCAGGGAAAAGCATGGCGATGCGGTGAAAGTCTATCGCGCCCGTTTCCGCCCCTTGTACCACACTCTCACTGGTCGAGAGGAACGGGTTATAGTGAAGTTAGTGGTTGACGAAACTACCGATAAAGTGTTAGGAGCGCACATGGTTGGAGCATCAGCGGCTGAGATTATTCAGGGCGTTGCGATCGCTGTGAAAATGGGAGCGAAAAAAGCCGATTTTGATGCTACCGTTGGTATTCATCCCTCGACCTCTGAGGAGTTTGTTACCTTGCGGTGATGTGAACCTTCAATAACCCCACGCTACTGACGTAGAGCGTGGGGATTGCAAGACAAATTGCAATTTAAACCGTTGAATACCGCATAGAGCCTAAACTTGGCACAGACTCTCGAATATTTCCCTAGTTCGAGCTATCTCTAAGACTTTTTGTCGAGTCGCTGGTAGAGACGTAGCATGCTACGTCTGTACAGGACATCTTAGTTTAGGTGGCGGGAAGGGACTACATTTCGACTTCGCTCAATGTAAACACTTTTACTCGAAGGTTTATCACCATGTTGCGAGTACCAGTCTTATCAAAATCAGGTAAGCCGTTAATGCCTTCCCTACCCAGTCGTGCTAGGCGTTGGCTAAGAGATGGTAAAGCTAAAGTCGTACACAACGACTTAGAATGCTTTGCCATTCAGCTAACGTTTGAAACGGAAGAAAATACTCAACCCATAGCTGTAGGAATAGATCCGGGTAAAAGATATTCCGGGATTGGGGTTCAATCAGCTTTAGTTACTCTCTGGATGGGGCATCTAGTCTTACCATTCAAAACGGTCAAAGAACGGATGGAGCTACGACGGATTATGCGCCGAGCCAGACGGGGAAGACGGATTAATCGGGAACTATCCTACTCCGAAAGATGTCACCGTCAAGCTCGGTTTGAGAATCGTAGACAAGGCAAATTACCACCATCGATTCGAGCAAACAAACAGCTAGAGCTACGGATAGTCAAAGAGTTGTTTAAGCTGTTCCCTATTAGCACCATCCATTATGAATTGGTCATGGCTGATGTAGACAAAAGCAGTGGGCGCAAGTCGGCTCGGTCTGGTGTTGGGTTCTCTCCTGTTATGGTAGGTCAGCGACAAATGCTAACTTGGCTGTCTGAATTAGCCCCTGTTGTTACCCATAAAGGATGGCAACGGGATGGCAACGGAACTAGCCAGCTTAGGCAGTGGTTAGGATTAGCCAAAGACAAGAAAGACAAATCGAACCAGACACCTGTAACTCATGCTGTTGATGGTGTGACCTTAGCCGCGTTCGAGTTTATCCGATGGCGGGAATGGCACTCTGATAATGTCAAGCACGGCGACTGGACGGGTAACGTTCATATATCGTCTGCACCATTTGCGGTAATCCGTAGACCGCCAATTAGCCGTAGGCAGTTACATCTGTGTGTCCCATCTAAAGGGGGTAAGCGGCGAAAGTACGGCGGCACTGTTACCCGCCATGGCTTCAGGAAAGGTGACAAGGTTATAGCTGAAAAGGCAGGAAAGACTTACACAGGTTGGTGTTCTGGAGACACCAAGACACAAGTTTCGGTCAGTGACGTTAACTGGAAACGGTTAGCACAATTCACGGCTAAAAAAGTCCAGTTTTTGCAGCGAAGTACGGGGTTAATCGTTCGCATTGAGCGAAGTCGAAATGTCGTGCCTTCAACTGGATTATCAAATCTCCCCTTATTGAAAGGGTCGATTTGACCGCTATCCCTCTCCACCCTCCTGAGCCTGCGAAGGATCTGCTGAGGGTGGAGTCTCACGCGAATACGATGAACAATGAACAATGAACCATGAATCATGAAAGATGGGCGTCTAATTACTACCATTTTCCTGATGCTACTCTCACCTGTGGCTACAGTTGACTTCAACGCTGTAGCCACAGCAGCAACCCATCTCCTGAAAGATGCAGATACAGTACGGCAATTGCTAGAAACCAATAGCTGTATTGGGTGTGATTTACGAGAGGTAAATCTAGAAGACGCTAAACTCAAAGGAGCCAACCTGCGAGGTGCTAATCTCCGGTTGGCTCAATTAAGTAGGGTTGAACTCAGCCGTGCTGACTTGGTGAATGCTATTCTCAGGAATGCTGACTTGATGGAGGCTTCTCTGGTGGATACCAACCTTAGTAATGCGGACTTGAGAGATACAAACCTGATCAATAGTTTTCTCACCCGCGCCAATTTGAGCAATGCTCTATTAGAGAATGCCAATCTCACCAATGCTTATCTCAAAGGCGCAAACTTAGAGGGCGCAAATTTACAGGGGGCTAACCTAGACGGGGCTGACTGGCGAGATGCTATTTTATGCCAGACGACGCTAGCAGATGGTACGGTATCAAATCGAGATTGTTGATTGGTCATTTGTCATTGGTCATTTGCCCTTAAAATTTTTGCACTCCGTTGGGGGCGGGTTTAGTGACATCCGGGTGAATACCAAACTTTAATGGTAAAACCCGCCCCTACAACAGACGTTCCACCAGACAGACGCGCCATGGCGCGTCTCTACAGCCCTGTTCCCTAAAACAATTCTGGACGTACCTCAACAGATGGATTATTATCCGTCACCACACAATTGGGAGCCGCTACTGTGCCATCAGGAAGCGTGGTTCGACATAACTGCGCTCCCTGCAAATTGACACCTGTTGCTCCCCGAAGATCCGTTTCAATGAGTTTTGCGCCTGTCAAGTTCGCGCCGCTTAAATCAGCTTCACTGAGATTTGCCCCATTGAAATTGACATTGGTTAAGTCTGCTAATGTCAAATTGGCTCGAACAAGATTTGTATTGCTTAAATCAGCACCTGTCATTCTCGCCGAGCTAAAATTTCCCAAACTCAGAGTTGATCCACTCAAATTTGCCCCGTATAAAATGACATAAGAGGCAAACGTACCATCTAAGCTAGCACCAACAATTTGAGCGCCACTCAAATTGGTATCGTACAACCGAGCGCCGCGAAAATTAGCATTAGCTAAAATGGCACGAGTCAAGTTAGCATAATCTAGCTTGGCATTGCTCAGATTTGCTCCTGTGAGATTGGCGGGAATTTCTGTGACAATTGCCCGATTCACCGATGTTTTAGGACTAAAGTTGGCAGCGCTGAGATCAACGCCTCCTAAATTGGCTCCTCTGAGATCAGCCGATCGCAAATCACAACCGACTAAACTGGGTCGATTTTGCCTCGGCAAAACATACGCTTGTTCGAGACGCCTGTCGTATTCAGTTCTTTCACTCAAATTGGCACCGGGAGCTTGTCTAGCTCGCTGACATTGTTGTTGAAAGTCTTGCTCAAAGTCCTCTCGAAACTGGGCGTTAGCTGGTAGTATTGAAACACCCAAACCCAGGGCTAGGTAAAATCCTAGGATTTTGATTATTGACCGAAACAGGGGATGTTTATTCACGACTCTTCAGTCACTACTAACGTTTAATTTTAGTGAATCATAATGCGACTCAGACCGCATCTCATTTGAGATTTTAGATTTTAGCAGCTTAACTGAGCCTCTTTTGTCAATAGTGTGATAACAAAAACTTATTGACTGAGTTTTACTATCAAATGATAGATGATATTGAGTCTTTGTTCTTTTAGAGTGGAAGTGACAACCACCACAATGTATAAAAATTAACTGCAATATGACAGCACAGCGGAAAAGTAGTTCATTGACAGACCATATCAGTGACGCGATCGCAACAACCACTCAAGTCGCCACGTTTGCCACTCAGTTGGCGACTAAAGCCACGCAATCGGCGGCTGATACCATTACCAGCACAAGCAAAGCTGTAGGAGAAGCTGTTCGCCCTGCGGCTGTGCGATTCGTAGAACCAGGAACGGAAACGGTGGGCAAAATCTTGACACCCATTGCAGAACACCCGCTGACTAAGTATGCTGCCAAAGTCCCAGGGATTAACTTGCTCGTTGCTGCATTGGGTCAAGTGGATTTGGAGCAAGCTCAAAAAGACGTAGACAAGCTGCGACAGGAGTACCCGTTTGACACATCCGAACAGCTAGCTCACCGGATTATGGTGGATACAGCAATCAAAGGGGGTAGGTTGGGATTAATCACCAACTTTATCCCCCCTTTAGCGCTGGCTTTATTTGGGATTGAGCTAGCGGCGGTTACAGCACTCCAAGCACAGATGGTTTATCGCATTGCAGCGGCTTATGGATTTTCGCTAAAAGAGCCAACGCGACGCGGTGAAGTTCTGGCAATTTTCGGCTTATCTGTAGGGGGTTCCGGAGTTCTTAAAGGGGGTTTGAGTTTTGTCGAAATTCTTCCGGTCATTGGTGCAGCCGTGGGAGCTTCTAGTAATGCAGCTCTCATTTATTCCCTCGGATTTGTTGCCAGTCAGTTTTATGAAGAAAAAAGAAACACCTTGACTCGATATCCTGAATAGCAACATTCCCCCAGCGCTGTCCCTGCAATTGACTGATTACTTTTTTTATCGCTAACTAGGATTACTAGACCGATGCTTTAGTGATCGCTATCACTAAAAAGTTCGTTTTTACCACACAGTAGCGAAAATTTAGATCACAACAATTGCCCCTAGAAATTTCTACCCTAGAAGTGAAGCCCACATTTCGATTTAAGTACGTGCTGTCAATCAGAATGTGGGCGGCTGTCAGGGTTTCAGGGGTGCATCTGCCCTTTCATATTCATTTAGGGTCTTTTTTCAGGCAGGGTGCATCTGCTTTCTCTAGTTTCGATCAATCATCAGCAAAATGGGTAGAGTTACGATGAAATCTAACCCGCTGAATATAAAAGTTTAGTAAAGTTTTATATTTTCCGACCTGCTCGCCACTATCCGTAAGCCGTCGAAGCGAAAGGTCAAAAGCATACTCTCGGACTTTCTGAGACATGGGGTTGAGTTAAGGGCGATCCTAAGCGCGGCAAAAATACTTGAGCAGCTTCTTAGATACGATGAAGCAGAGGGAGCAGAGGGAGCAGAGGGAGCAGGGGAAGCGGGGGGAGATATTAGCTGTTCAGTTATTTCTGCCTTCTTGCACTAGTATATTAAACTATACAGACGATCTCACTGAGGCAATTGGTGTTTTGAGAACCCTTTACTTTTTAGTCCCTGGAACTTATGGCAAGTTTGCTTGCGGCGGTCTTTGGGCGGAGTTGAAAACCCTGAGTCTGGCAAAGCAGGTTTGTCCTGCGGAGGTGGTCACCTATCGTCAACGGGAAAAGAATACGCTGTTCCTGGATGATTTGCTCAAAAAACAAGATTTAAATAATGTTATTTTTGTGGTCAGTTGGGGATTTGATAGTCCTAAACTTGTAGCAAAGTTAAAGTTACATCCGGTTATTTACCATGCCCATAGTGCTGGGTATGGTTTTCAACTTCCGGCGCGTATCCCTATTATTACCGTTAGTCGCAATACTATGGGATATTGGGGACAGCGATCGCCTAATTCTTTAATTTACTATTTACCTAATCATATTTCGGAAGAATTCCAGGACTTCAATCGAGAACGGGATATTGATGTGTTAGTTCAGGCGCGGAAATCGTCTGAGTATTTACTCCAGGATTTGATCCCAGAGTTACAGAAGCATTGTCGCGTTAAAGTCATTGATTCCTACGTCGAGGATTTAGTGGGACTCTTTAATCGGGCGAAAGTTTATTTGTATGATTCGGCTGAGTATTGGGCGCAACATGGGGTAAGTGAAGGCTTTGGGCTGCAACCAATGGAAGCCCTTGCTTGTGGCTGTCAGGTTTTTTCGAGTGTGAACGGGGGATTATCGGATTATTTAGATCCGGGGTTTAATTGCTATAAAATTGCGGTATATTCTCAAGAGTATGATATTAAACGCATTCTCAGAGTTATAGAAAATCCGTCACTCAAGCCTTTAGATGAACATTTTTTAGCGGAATATCGGTATAAAAATATTATCCATCGCCTGAAAATAATTTTAGCGGATGTCAACAATTTTTTTGATTTAAGCCAAAATAAACCGAGTAGTATTCCCCGTTTAACAAAAATACGATTAGCTAAATTAAGGCTCCAGAGTTTTTTGGATAAGCTGCGACAAAAATATATCCTTAAAAAATAAATTGTTCTCAACAGATTGCAGCCAATAGGTTCTGTAAATAGTCCTCAAACCTTGACAAATGACCCATGACGGCTACCAATGACCAAAGACCAATAACCCACCTCAAGAATAATCATCCTCCTCATCCAACATAATCGTATCTTCATGAAACACGCCAGTCTCTTGTTCCGCACCCGCTTCTAACTGTTCCTCTTCAGTTTCCGACTCGGAGAATTCCCACTCATTCACTTGGGCTGTCTCCCCAGCATACTGCTCTGTATCCGACACAGAGGGGCGTTGTCCCATTTCGTCCAATTGCTGCGTATCGCCACTATACTGCTCTGTATTCGACACAGACGGGTGGTGTCCCATCTCGTCTAATTGCTGCGTATCGCCACTATACTGCTCTGTATCCGACACCGGAGCTTCAGTTACCCACTCATCCACTTGGGCTGTCTCCCCAGCATACTGATCCGTTTCCGACACTGTAGCTTGAGCATTTAACTGCTCACGGTCAAACTGTTCGGTTTCCCCATCATAGCGATCGCTCCCTTGGGAGTAAATGGTTGGTAACATGAGTTCCCCTTCGGCACTCTCAATGAAAATCATCGGATCATCTTCAAACAAATGCTCCTCTTCGATGGTTTTTACGAAGGGAGAGACAACCAAAGATTGGTAATAGGACTGAAACTCGTCCCAGGAAAAGAACGCTCCACTTTTAACCGCAAACTGTTTATTCGGTTCATCTAACTGGGCATCTACTAAACAAGCATTGGTTAAATTCGCCGACGTTAAATTAGCACCCCGCAGATCCGCCCCCAATAAATTCGCCCCTTCTAACTGCGCCCCTTTGAGATCCGCATCCGCTAAATTTGCCCCGACTAAACTTGCCCAGGCTAAATTTGCCTGTTGTAAATTAGCTGCTGCTAAATTAATCCCACTTAACTCAGCCGTCGATAAATCGGCATGGACAAGATTCGCCTCTGCCAGCATTACCCGATTTAAACAGGCTTGGGGTAAATGAATCTGAGCCAAACTTCGTCTCGCCCGTTGCCAAAATGTGGTAGGAGATAGGGCAACGGTACGACCCATAAAACTTAACAATTGATCGGCATCAAAGTCCTGGGGAATCTCTGGATTGCCACAGGGCCAGAAGGGGAGATTGGCTTCTCTGGCGGCTGAACAGAGGACTAAAAAGACATTTAATCCCACGGTGGCATCAATTTGTAACGTATTCAAGGGATTGTTCAAATCCCGCAACTGTTCGTGAACCCGATGAGCCACCCCTTCATCAAACCACCGTCCGCGACAGTAGGCGCGATAGAAGCGATAGAGTCGTTGAAATAATACCGGGAAGGAAAAGGCGTCCGCATTGCGCTGTTGCTCCCGTCGTAGTCTCTCAATTACCAATTCTTCTATTTGAGGAGACAATAAACCATACCCCAACAACTGATAAAGATGTTCAGCCAGATGGAGGGACGAATTAATCACAAACGAGACTTCCCCATATTGGTTCGGCAGCTTTTGCGTTAATGCCTTCAGTTGCAGGGCAATTTCTTCGGCAGCTAAATAGTCGCCTAAACTGGGGTGAGAAAACTCAATGGAGAGGGGGGCTGATGTCGCTTTCTGGGACGAAAATGATTGGCGCGGTGAGGACTTCACCCAGTCTCCGGCTTTATCTCTGGGCTGGGTGCGGAAAAAGAACGTGGGTAGGGGTTGGGTAAACGACTCAGGCGTCGTTTCTTGATTCTGGAACCGATTCTGGATTACTGTTTGTGTCACTTGATTCTGACCCGTCTGCAAAATCGTCAGGGCTGTCCCTTGCATTTGATGGCGTAACTGTTGCGGGGAACGTCCTTCCAAGAGATTCGCGATCGCTTCTAGGGAACGCCCTGCATGGGAAAAGCCTTCGCGAATTAACTCCAAGGGCGGTCCACTCCCACTCGTCGGTTCCCCCAGCAACCAGCGACTTATCCGGTCATAGATTTCAAACTTAACCTCAGCCGGACTCATTTTAAAGATACGATCGTCAATTAAGGCATCTCGATGTAAAATTCCCACCAAATACAGCATCAATGGACGAGTCAGCAGCGCCACTAAATCAGGATTCGGAGATTGCGGCTGAAATACACCACCATGTTTTAAGAAGTTAAAGTACGACTGGGCAATGGATTTAGATTGGAGTTTTGCCCACTGGAGAAACCACTTGCGGAATTCCTCCTTCGCCATCGGTTCAATGACGATGCGCTGGAGTCGGCTTTGCAGCGGCGGTAGACTACTATGGCGATACCTACGCGCCAACACACCATCCAAGGTAACCGGGCGACTGGTAAGGATAATTTTGTGGCGAGGCGAATTTGACCCATTTTTCTGGGTATGGAATCGCATCACCTGATCCATAAATGTCCACAAGTGACGCTCCGTCTGGGGAGAACGGGGCAATTCATTCAAACCATCTAAAATCAGCAAACAAGGGGGGGAACTGCGAGAGAACCACCCGTCTGTATCCGTGAACCGTCCCACCGGGAAGGCTGTCTCCAAGGTTTGCTCCAAGGTTTGACCTAACGTAACATCCCGCAGGCGAATAATCACAGGCATCCACTGAGGATACAGCTCTTGCGCTACCCGGGCTGCTAACATCTGACAGAAACTGGTCTTACCACAGCCACCATCGGCTTCAATCACCGCAATACGGTTTTTGTCATTCAGTTGAGCCATCACCCATGCCATTAAATCCGTCGGTGGCGAGGAAGCAGCAGCGAGATAGGCAGGGTCGAGATCATGTTTGCGGCGTCGTTCCCGGTTTTCTTGTCCCAGCGTGGTAGGGAGGCGTCTGCCGTTCAGGGACACGTAGATTTCCTTGAGGGAAAAGGGTTCCGCAAATAAGGGTTCGCTTAAGGACCGGGAAAGTTCCGCCCGATAATATTCTCGATCCAAATCCAGGGTCAATTGGGGCGTGGAAAACTCTTCCTCCTCATCCTCTTCTGGAGGGGTGTTGAGGGTGTTACTTAAATGACCTAACCGGACAAACTTTTGCAGTTGCGCCAAGGGTAGCGCATTTTCGGCAATCACCTTGAGCAAATGACCCGCGAGTCCATTACTCAACCGTTGGGTTAATAACTTCGCTTCGGTTTCCTCCGCCCCATTCGCCACAAACCAGGCGATCGCTAAATTATTCATCTGCTGCACCAGAAAGGAATTTGCCACAGATGACAGGGCTTGTTCAGCTTGGGAATCACTGAGACGCCCGGGTCGCAGGGTTTTCAGCAAAGCAATTAATTGGGGATCAACCAGAGGTTCCTCAGCATTCGGTGACGCCGGGACTTGGGCGCGGTTCACCCAGGGTCTTCGCAGTTGAGCTTCTTGCTCTAAAATTCCTTGTAATGCGTTCAGATACGCCACCTGAAAACTCAGCCAGGTGCCTTCACTCCGGCGTAAGGGCTTCTTGCGACTCAAAATCCGCAGCAACCCCACCGTTAACTGAGACAAAATCGGCGCGACTTGCCAAGCGACGGTTAACGGTAACTCCAACACTTCGGTTAAGACACTAATCGCAAAGGGATTCAGACTCTTAACCTCCATGTCTTGGGCAATGCGAAACGCAATGCCCGCCAACTGGGCGTTATCCTGTCCCAGTTGGGCAAGTTCAATGTGGCGTTCTGCTAGCCAATGGCGAATGCTCAGCCTCATGCCACCCTAACTACTCCAAAACGATTCCTCATCTTATTGTGGACTCTATTGAACGGATTGCGAATCACCCAAATTTACGGTTGATTGGGAATACAATGATGGACAATAAACGGTGAACAATGAATTATCAGTTGTTTTCTATCTGTGTCCAAACGAGACTTGCCCCGATTTCATCTCCATACTTCCCTGCCTACTCGCAAACCTCGGGGACATAAGTTAGTCATCCGACTCGCAAGAGGCTCTAAGGCATCGAGTTTAGCAGAAACGGGACACTTAGATGCCAAAGTTGTCAGAGACAGGCGCTCAAACCCAGCCTACAAACGCCGCCAAGGTGTGTTTTTGCGGTGGTCATTGCTGTGGTTGATGATCGTGTCCGTTGTCGGCAGTATGGTCATTGGTGGTACATTATTACTCACCAAACTGCCACCTCCGGCAAATTGCCAACGCATTTCTCCTTTATCCCCGGATAGCGAACGATTATACTGCGCTCAACTGGCTGCCCAATCCGGAGAATTTGAGCAACTGCTAAAAGCGATCGCGATCGTTCAATATTGGTCGCCCAACCATTCCCTGTATCCCCAGGCGCAGCAACTGCTGCAGGAATGGTCTCAAATGGTACTGCAATTTGCCCGGGAAACCCTGAATCAGGGAAACTATACCGATGCCCTGAAAATGGCGATGCAAATCCCTGTAAGTAGTCCCCTATATCCCGAAGCTCAAGCCCAAATCGCTACCTGGAAACAGGAACGAATCCAGGCTCAGGCAATTGTCAGTCAGGTTCAAGATGCCCTGAAAGTACAAAACTGGCAGCAGGCGGCTAAACTAATCAGCCAACTGTCACGCCTGAATGACCAATACTGGAGTGTATCCCGCTATGATACCCTGACCGAACAGTTGGCGGCAGAAAAACAAGCGTGGACACAACTGCAAGAGGCACGAGATTTAGCCAAATCGAATCAACTGACAAAGATCGAACAAGCGATCGCGTTAGCAGCCAAAGTCGATCCTAATAGCTATATTAAAGCCCAAGCCCAGAGTGATCTGTCGAATTGGAGTCGCACGTTACTCCAAATTGCTGCCGCTCGCTTCCAAAATCAAGAGTATCAGGGGGTGATTCAGGTTGCCCAAGGAATTCCGATTAACACCTCCCTGTATCAAGAGGCTCAAGATTGGTTACGCTTAGGGCAAGCCGGAAAACTGGTGCAACAAAACACTATCCTCGCCTTCATTGACGCCTTAACCGCTGTTCGCCAACTGGATGCCCAAAGTCCGGTGCAAACGTCAGCCGCCGCCCAAGCCATTCAGTGGGAGGCTCAACTCCAAGATCGCCTCCAGTTAAGCCTTGCCCAAATGACTGCCAGCTTTGAGCAACGCCCCCTCCTACAGATGGCGATTGAACAAGCTACGCTGATCACACCCGATCGCCCCCAGCGTATCGAAGCACAGACACACATTGCCCAGTGGCGCAAACAGATTCAACATATTGATGATCGCAATACCCTCAGAACTGCCCAACAGCTTGCCGCTGGGGGCACCATTGATCAATTAAACGCCGCCGTCGCCCAAGCCCGTAAAATTGAGCCAGGTCAACCTTTACGCCCCGAAGCCCAAACTGCGATCGCCCAATGGAATCGCCAAATCGAAACCCTACAAGATCAACCCATCCTCGACTTAGCCCGCGCCTTCGCCCAACGTCGAGATTTAATCGCCGCCATTTCCACCGCCAATCAAATTCGTCCAGGTCGAATGCTGTATGCTGAAGCTCAAAGCGCGATCGCCCAATGGGTTGCCCAAATCCAAACCGCCCAAGATCGTCCCATCCTCGAAGCCGCCGCCGCCCTAGCCGCCCAAGGACGATTTGACGCCGCGATCGCCACCGCCGCCCAGATTCCGCCAGAACGGGCGCTTTACCAACAAGCCCAAGCCGCGATTAATCTGTGGAAATCCCAACTGAATTAGGAGATGGGAAAGGTAACACAAAACTCTACCTTACCTATTACCCATTACCCATTGCCCATTGCCCATTGCCCATTGCCCATTCCCTGACAAATGACAAATGACAAATCAATCCACTCAAATCCTACTTATTGACGATGACCCAATTTTCCGATTAGGTTTAGTCACTGCCTTAGAAGCCTTTGCTGATTTAGATATCATGGCTGAGGTTGATACAGCAACGGCAGCCCTGGAACGCCTAACTACCGTACTCCCCCAAGAACAGGTTAATTTAATTATCTTAGACTTGGCACTAGGGCGATCGCTCGGCAGTCCCCTAACCGGACTATCTTTATGCCAACAACTTAAGACAGATTATCCCAACCTACCCATCTTATTGCTAACTGCCCCATCTGAACCCAATCAACTGACCGCCGCCAAAGGTTTAGGAGTGGAGGGTTACTGTGCTAAAGGATGTGCCATCAACTTAATTGTGGAAGCCATTCGACAAGTCAAAGCGGGTGAATCCTACTGGCAAATGTTACCCACCCCCGCCAATTCATTACCTCCCCCACGCTGGCATACCCAATTACGCCAGTCAGGATTACAACAAATTGAAGCCGCGTTAAAACAGGTAACAGCACAACTTCAACAAGGAAATTTATCCCGCCTAGATTGGCTATTTTGGACGGGACGCCGCCGAGAATTATTGACAGCCCGTTGGCTGGTGAATCAGCTATTACCGACAGATTCTGGACTAGTTCCCACTAATAATAGTAATAGCCCTGCCGAACCTCTACCACGTTTAAATCCTTCATCATCTCGTCCTCCTGTCCCCCAAAATCGTCTGCGCCCATCCCCCACCAGTGCCTTATCCAAAACCTCCTCTGAGGCGTTGCAGTTTCAACCGTCTACACCCCAGGCGATGACGTTGACCAAACTCGATTCGAGTTTGGCAAATCTGACGAATACTCCCTTGGAAATCGATATTTTGCAAGTGGAGAGACGCCGGGAATTACTGCGTACTGTCCTCTACAAGTTTGAGGAAATGCTGGAGGCATTGCGCTTTTCTCAGGTAACAATGGAGCAATTGACCCAGAAGCGATCGCGCTTATTACATGATTTATGGCAGGTTTCTCTCACTGACTTTTTTGGTCAATACTCAACCTTAGTCATCGGCAATCAAACTATCGAAATGGTTGACATTTTGCGGCAAGATCGGGATGTAGTGCAAACGGCTATTTTGGATAAAATTCCTTTGGTGATTGAGTTATTAGGAAATTGCCTCTTTGAAGCCCCGTTGATGATTGATAATGTATCTTATCCTGCCCATACGCCAGAAGCAATGGCGCGAGCAGAATTATTGTTGCAAAATCTAATTATTCAAGTGGCTAATGGGATAATCCAACCCCTGTTAAATGAGTTTTCTGATATTGAAATTGTTAAACATAATTTTTATGATAAACGGTTAATGTCATCACGGGAAATAACCCGATTTAGAAACAATTTATCCTGGAAATATCGGCGCAACCAATATATCGATGAACCCCAAGCCATTTTTGAAAGTCGCTATGATTTATTTGTTTTGAGCGAAATTGGCATCAAAAAAGTCGCTATTTATTCCCCTAGACGCCAAGAATTAGAACAACTACAGGGTACTCAGCTAGCCGTCACCATCGCCTATGAATTTCGGGATGCGATCGCGCCACGTTTACGGGGAACAGTTGGCTGGGTTGGTAAAGGCGTAGTTTATGTTTTAACGCAAGTCTTAGGACGAGGAATTGGTTTAATTCTACGGGGCGTTATTCAAGGCGTAGGTAGTGCATGGCAAGATACATGGTTTGGCAAAAATGGAGAACGGGGAAAGTAATAATTAGGGGCTGCTAAATAAGTTGTGAGGTGAGCAGGGGATGGGGTAAGGGGGTAATAAGAAGACTCAGAAAAACATTATGGTTAGTAATGGCAAAACACCTTATACCAAGCACTATTGTAGAGACGCGCCATGGCGCGTCTCTACATAAATGATGTGTCCTAACCGCTATGGCGGTTGCTATATTTGATCAATTAGAATGGGAGACCTGAAACCGTAGGGGCGCAAAGACTTGCGCCCGATTCAATGGTCAAATCTAATCCACAATTTTAGCTGTGTCAATCCAGCAGTGGCGTGGCACATTTTATTTGGTGGATTAGATTCGGCTTCTAGTAGAGAACCTTAGCCCTAAATTCCGTTGGGTTTCCTGTCGTCAACCCAACCTACAACCTATCCCACCATTTTAGCTGTGTCAGTCCAGTAGAACAAAATCTAATCAGAAATCGTACTTGTTTTCTTGCCTAAAGAATCTAACCAACCAGGATAGAAATCGGCAATCTTGACTATCATTATGTTCAGACAAGATTGTACCATCAGGCATAATTGCTCCACTCCAATCGGCTTCCTTCAGATTAGCGGCACTCACCTCTGCACCACTCAAATTTGCTCCCTGTAAATCTGCCCGTTCCAGGTTCGCCCAATTTAAATCAGAGTTGCTCAAGTTTGCACATCTCAACTTAACTTGACTGAGGTTAGCCCAATTCAGAATTACCCCACTCAAATTTGCTCCACTGAAATTCGCTCCCGTCAAATCTGCCCAACTGAGAACTTCGTTACTCAAATTGACACATTGAAAATCCCGTTGTCCGGCTGCATATCGCTGTAGCAGTTCCTCGGCTGTCATTTTTATCGATCTATATGGGCTCAATCGATGGCTATGGATATGATGGACACAAGGATCTATGGGTTCTTTACCCATACATAAATAAGCAAGCTGCATACTGTTATATCCCCGATAAATTAACGTTGCAATTTTCGGTCATTTCGGGGAAAAAGTAATTGAACTAAATCTTAATCAAGGGTGAACGTGATCGCAGTTCAGGCTATACTGAAATCGGTGTTAAGCGTGACCGGAAAATCGAAGACACCTGACGTAAGGCAATGCTAAGGGACTTGCGACTTAATAATGTACCAAGGAGACTTGGCTGAGTTCATGAATTTCAGCTTTCCTCACTGGTACTTTATTTTTACGCCGCTCCCTAATGAGTGACAAACGTCACAACGGGGAGCAGAGGAGCTGGGGAGCGGAGGCGAAGATGGGGAAGATGGGGAAGATGAGGGAGAAGATTCCCCATCAACAATGAACCATGAACAATCAACAAATGACAAATGACGATCCTCCTCGTTAACTTTAAATTTCTCCACCTATTCGCCATAAACAACCTACGCTCAACCACTAGGGGAGCGTAGGCTTCCGGCTTTATTCGTGATAGTTAAGATATAAGATGCGCCTGACTGGATCAGACTCTCCTGAAATGGCTAAACTTGCCCCAACAAAGGCATGATGATTTGGGCTTGCCTTGATAGTGAAGGCTGATAACTTGGAAACTCCTTAGGCTAAAGTTTCTGGGCAGTATCCTAGTCCCATGGTAAACTGTTGGCGAAACGCTTCAATATCAGTCTTGTCAGGGTGACCATGAGATACCACAGCGACTTGGTAGCGACGCATGACATCGATGGGAGATTGTCCGGTATCGAGGCTCCAAAACGCCATTTGCAAGCGCATGTCGGGTTGGAAAGGAATTCCCAATTCGCGCATGAAGGCTTGGAAATCTCCATGTTGCTGAGGCGTGAGGGGATGATTCATTTTAACTTTAATGACCCAGCCATCAATTTGATGAATCACTGTTGTATATTGAACGGGAAGCTGGATCATGGAGTGGAGGTACTCAACCACTCGTAACGTTAAACTCGCATTGGCTAAAAAATAAAGGTAATCCATAGGGCAGCTAGGGGTGGAGTCCAAGGAAGTGCTATACCTTCATTCTGACAACGGGGATCAGGAATTGGTAGGGGAAAAGCCCCCGCTCTTAACTGGGGGATCATACCCAATTCCGTTGTTTTAGGTCTTGACCCTGTGTCTTTGGGGATTAGTACCCGATGGCACAAGGCAAGTCGCGGTATAGAGTAGAGCTAAAACCCTGATCCGTTCCCTCCCTACCCAATTTGTCAAAAATTGCTCATAAGCTGTACTTGATCGAACCATCCATGACAAATGACCTATTGCTTTCCAGCTATAACTATGATCTGCCAGAGGGTCGGATTGCTCAAACACCCATTTCCCCTAGAGATAGTTCTCGTTTGCTCGTGGTTGAGTCTCCAACTCAGCACCAACACCGCATTTTCCGAGATTTACCTCAGTTATTGCGTTCCGGCGACCTGTTGGTTTTGAATAATACCCGGGTAATCCCAGCTCGACTTTATGGTCGCAAGGTAACAGGTACGCCTGTGGAAGTGTTATTGCTGGAGGAACGGGAACAGAACTGTTGGTTGGCATTGGTGAAACCGGGACGACGGCTAAAAGTGGGTTCAACAATAGTCTTTGAACCGGATCAACCTATTGTTCCGGCAAGTTATGGGAAGACTCCTCTATCTTCAGACGATACAGAAACACTAAGACAGGACAATCTAAAAAATAGATCTCCCCTGAAGGCAACAATTATCGCCAGAGATGATGCAACCAGTGGGCGTCTATTGCAGTTTGACCTACCCAAGGGGCAGTCCCTAGTCACCCTGTTACCTAACTATGGTCAAGTGCCTTTTCCGCCTTACATCACCCACTCTCAAGCCACACCCGATCAGTATCAAACCGTATACGCCCAAATCCCTGGTGCAGTAGCCGCACCGACAGCCGGATTACATTTCACCCCTGAACTTTTGGAACAGTGTCACATAAGCGGAATTGAGCAGGCGTCGATTACCTTGCATGTTGGTGTTGGCACGTTTCGCCCAGTGGAGGTAGAAGATGTAACGAATCATCAAATGCATGGGGAGTGGTTAGAGATATCCGCCGCAACGGTGGCACAAATTCAGCAAACCAAAGCCGCCGGGGGGCGGGTGATTGCCGTTGGCACAACTGTGGTGAGGGCGTTGGAAGGGGCGGCGGCGAACGGGGAATTCCAGCCCTATTGTGGTAAAACCGAATTATTTATCTATCCCGGCTATCAGTGGCAGGTAGTTGATGGATTGATTACCAACTTTCACTTACCCCGTTCCACGTTGTTGATGCTAGTGAGTGCATTGATTGGCAGAGAACGACTGTTGAAGTTGTATGCTGAAGCGATCGCGTATAATTATCGATTTTACTCCTTTGGTGATGCCATGCTGATTTTGCCAGAAGCGGTTAACCATTAAAGGACGAACCAATTGGGGAGTGAAATTGGCACTATTAAGTAATATAGGACGCTATAAACCCTTTCCCCCGCCCACATTCCTTATTTAATTTCCCAATCGTCTTCTACCATGTCTAAACACTACCACCTCCGCTTTGGACTTGTCACCGCCGCGATCGCACTCAGTTTCCTGTCGGTTAGTCCCGCCTTGTCCAATAGTCTACCCAAGCGCCAGCATAGTAAGCAGTTAGTTGAGGGACTATACACGAATGACCTAGAAGCGGCGACATTTTTTCAACAAGGAGTCATGCGCTATAATCGCAGCGACTTCAAAGCCGCCGAGTTAGCCTTTCGCAAAGCTCTACAGGAAGATCCGTTTATCCCCATGGCACGGTATTTACTGGGGAATGCCCTGTTTCAGCAAGGTCAGATTGCCGCAGCCGCTGAACAATACCAGATGGCGATTGGTCTCGATCCGAATATGGCAGAGGCGCATTACAATCTGGGCTTGATGTTATACCAGCAAGGCAATATCGAGGAAGCAATTAGCGCCTATCAACAGGCGATCGCGATTGATCCCAATTTAGCAGCCGCTCGTTATAATCTAGGCTTGGCATTAGAAGCAGTCGGTGACACTGAAGCAGCGCTGAGTGAATACACACAAGCCGTTCGCCTCAATCCCAACTCGGCAGTTGCTAAGTACAATTTGGCTTTACTCCTCGCCAAACAAAACCAAGTCGATTCTGCGATCGCGGCACTACGGCAAGCCCTTCGCAATGATTCACAATTCGTACAAGCCCATTATCAACTAGGATTGCTGCTGGCTCAACAAAACCAGATTACTGAAGCCAAAAATTCCTTTCTCAGAGCAACCCAAATCAATTCCCGATTTGCACCCGCTCACTATCGACTGGGGCTAATTTTTCTGCAACAAGGGGATGCAGAAGAAGCCATTCGCAGATTTAATTGGGTGACGCAGATAGATCCTGACAATGTGGATGCTTATCGCCAATTGGGAGCCGCACTGATTCAAAATGGCGAATATGAGCAAGCGATCGCGGCACTGGAACGCGCTATATCACTCGATCCTTACGATTCGCTGGCGCACTACAATTTAGCCGTAGCGCTGCATCGCAATCAGCAGTATGAGGACGCGATTTCCGAATATCAACAAGCCATTCTGCTCAATCCCAAACTATCACTCGCGTTTTACAATCTGGGAATTGCCCTCCAACAAGTTGGACGGGGACAAGAGGCGGTTTCTTTCCTTTTAGAAGCGAGAAATTTGTTTATTGAAGAAGGAAATTTGGAGAAAATTGATGCGGTTGATCAATATCTGAATCAACTGAATATTTCATCAAATCCATCACCCAATTCTTTCCAACCAATGCCTGCAATAACGGAAGAACCTTAGAAGATAGGAAGGAGGCAGAAGGTTACACTTGTCCTCCAAGCCAATGCAGTTTAATGCAGCTGTAGGGGCGCACAGACGTGCGCCCGGTTTAACCCTGAGCGAAGTCGAAGGGTTAAACGTCAAATCTATTCAACAATTTTAGCTGTGTCAGTCCACTACATTTGAATTACAATTCAGTTGACTTGGGGAGCGATCGCCTCTATCTTTATCTTGACATAATGCTTCTGCTGTGGTTGGAATAGAGCAATCAGGCTAATGGTCGGCTGGGTGACTTTCCCTCAATTTTGCTTACAATTGCATAGGTGAAAGGAAAGAGTCCTACGCTAGATAGTGTTGCTTGCGCTAGGTTGTACTGTTATATCAAAATTGCCAGTATCCTTGGAGTTCTATTCATGTCCGTAGAATCCGCTATCAGCGAAGCTGCCATTGAGCAGAATCTGGAACAATTTCTCTTGGTGCTGTCGGTGTCTCTCAGCGTCGCCACCGTTTCCCGGATTTTTCCGTTGTTCCGCAAAATCCCCTATACCTTACTTCTGGTTATTGTCGGCTTGGGTTTAGCCTTTGTCGATGTGCGCCTAGTGAACCTATCCCCAGAACTGATTCTAGAGATTTTCCTCCCTCCCCTGCTGTTTGAAGCCGCCTGGAATATCCGTTGGCGGGATTTGCGGCGAGATTTAATCCCGGTGATTCTGTTTGCGGTGGTGGGGGTGATAATTTCGGTGCTGGGAATTGCCTTTACCATTACCCAATTTACCGAATTACCCCTGGCGATCGCCTTATTAGTCGGCGCGAGTCTAGCGGCAACTGACCCCGTATCCGTTATCGCCCTATTCCGGGAATTGGGGGCGGATAAACGCCTGAAAACCTTGATGGAGGGGGAAAGCTTATTTAATGATGGTGTCGCCGTCGTCGCCTTTCTCTTATTAGTCGGTATCCCCCTCGGTACGCAGGAATTTTCCCTATCCACCACAGTTGCCCAATTTTTTACCTTTGTCGGAATTGGTATTGGTGTCGGTTGCTTAATCGGGTTTGGCATTTCCTTTCTCACCCAACGCTTTGATTTACCCTTCGTCGAACAATCTCTGACGTTAGTTTCTGCTTATGGCACTTACCTGATTACCGAAGAACTTGGCGGTTCTGGCGTAATTGGCGTGGTTACTGTGGGGTTAGTGCTGGGCAACTTTGGTTCCCGGATTGGCATGAACCCCCGCACCCGCTTAATTGTCTCCGAATTCTGGGATTTTCTGGCATTTTTTGTCAACTCAATTGTCTTTCTCCTCATCGGAGACCAAATTGATTTCCCCCGCTTGGGACAAAACCTCGGCTTAATTGGCGTTGCCATTGGTGCCGTTCTCTTCACCCGTGCTATCTCAATTTACGGCTTAGCCACGATTAGCAATGGACTTGTCAAGTCTGATATAGGTTGGCGACAGCAAACGGTGTTGTGGTGGGGGGGATTACGGGGTTCGGTTTCTATTGCCCTGGCTTTAAGTGTTCCGGTGACTTTGGAGGGACGACAAGATATTATTGTTACGGTTTTTGGCGTGGTACTGTTTACACTTTTAGTTGAGGGATTAACTACCCAATTCCTCCTGGAAAAACTGGATTTAATTGGTGATCAACCTGTACGTCAAAAATATTCTGAGGCAACTGCCCGTCGTGTGGCACTCAATCGAGTCAAAGACTATTTAGAGTCAGCAACGACTAACAACGAAATGAATTCAGAATTTTGTCAGTACCAGATAAAACTTGTTGATGGTCAACTCGAAAGTATTCACACCGAGCTTGACCAATTACTCCATCACCATCCTCAGTTACAAAACCTAGATATGGAACAACTGCAAGAACGAATGGTTGATATCGAGGCGGATACCTACGCTGAATTTATCCGCGCAGGACGTTTAACTGAGAACCTCTCCCCCTTACTCCAGGAAGCCTTAATTGAAGCTGATGAAAAGCTGATTGAGAGTGACTGATACCAAATAATAGTGTAGAGACGCGCCATGGCGTGTCTGCTGAGTTTTGAGGGGGGATCGAGTATTCCCAGAAACCGGGTTTCTCGTAAGGAAACAACAAATATCGACATTTCACCAAAGAAACCCGGTTTCTTGACCGAAGTTCTACATACTGAAATCATGAAACGTAGACTTTTTATTATAACGCTCTTAGTCCTGATTTGTTGCGTCCTTCCGGCTCAAGCGGAAAATTTGCCAGCACTTGATCAGAGTAGCGTTGAAACTCAACAACCAATCCAGTCGCCGTTAAAGTCGTACTTCCTAAACGTGTTAGCAGGGGGATCACGACAATCGATTCAGCTTGATTCACCCGCAACGCGATTGATTATTTATGTTCAGCGAGGAGAAAAGCCGATTCGCTGTGGTGATTGTATGAAAACCTATAATTGTACCCCAGGAAAACCACAAGAAATTAACGTCGATCCCGCTACACCGATTCAAAAAATTTGGGCAGAGAATCCTTATGAGAAACAGGTGCGCCTACGCCTCGATGTTCTTGAAGAATTGACATCCTCACCGGACTGAAATCACGGTGATTTCCCAGCAATCGAATAGCTGCTAAAGGATTTGATAGAATCAACCAATCCGGTTTGATGCTAGTTTATCAGCCCAACGGGTTGTTTCCGGTAATCGATATTTTGGAGTGCAGCGCAGGACATAATCGATTGCCGTAGGTAAGCTGATCCGATGACCCGGAGACACATAAAGAGGTTTCACCCCAGTCCGCGATCGCACGACAGCGCCAATCACCTCTCCCCGATGTCGCAAGGGTTGCCAATTCCCTTTCTCTGGGGGTAGTTCCTCATGCTGACCAATTAATCGCGACTTCGCTACCCCAATCGTAGGTACTGTAATCAATAACCCTAAATGACAAGCCAAACCAAATCGTCGGGGATGGGCAATTCCCTGACCATCACACAAAATTAGATCTGGAGTTATCTTAATCTGAGATAAGGCATCCATTACCACAGGAACTTCCCGAAACGAGAGAAACCCTGGGATATAAGGAAAGTTGGTTGGGCGACGTGCGATCGCCTGTTCGATCAGTTGCAATTCCGGAAAACTCAGTACCGCAACGGCGGCGCGGGAAATCGCATAATTGTCTTCAAAACCAACATCCACACCCGCAACATACTTTACCTCACCCAATTGATCCGAGGTAATAATTTCACGACTGAGTTGGTTTTGAATCGCCGTCGCTTCCTCAACCGTCAAAGTCCACGAGTGGCGTGGATAAATTTCCATGTTGATAATTACTCACTGGTTAGGGGAAGGTAGAGTTTTGACCCTTCGCGATTATCGAGGACATGGCGCGTGAATCTGTAGGGGCGGGTTTAGGGACTTTCTTTTCGCTATTGATAACGTTTGTTCAAAACCCGCCCTCATCTCCCCCAGCTTCCAGAGACACCCTGGTATGTCTCTACATTGTTCCCCCAGATTCACTTACACTATCTAACCTCTTTAGTCTTGAAACACCATAATTGTCCCCGAATAACACGCCACCCAAACCTGATTCGTTTCTGGATCATACGTAACTCCAATCGGATTGGCATTGGTATTCACCGTTTGCTGAATTGACATATCACGGGTACGCACTTTACTCATGGTATTTGAGTGATAATTCACCACATACAGAAATTCACCATCATCGGATATATCCATGCTGCGGGGGGCATTTCCAGTGACAACTTTGCGTAAAACCTTACCTGTAAATAAATCAATTTTAGCCACCGTTCCTTCCCCATTTAACGTGGCGTAGAGATACTGACCACCTGGATCAATACTTAAATGACGCGGTGAATTCCCAATATTTTTGATCCAGTCGAGGGAGAAATCATTTAAATCGACAACCGCAATATCATAAGACCCCATCACCGCCACATACGCTTTTTGGGACGCCGCATCAACCGCAATCCCACGGGGATATCGACCCAATTTAATCCGCCGTACTTCCTGATTTTGCTGAATATCGACAACGCTTAAATCCCAACTACACCAATTACTGACTAGGGCAAACCGATTATCCGGGCTAGTGGCGACAAATTTAGGCACAGACCCGACTTCAATCACTTGGTCAATCGCTAAACTATCGGTACTGATGCGATACAAAAAACTATTGTCTGTTTTTTGCGCGGGGCTACATTTGTCACTCCCTGGATTATTAAATCCTGAACCATACATCTGGTAATTGGACACCCAGGCATATTTTCCATTATCGGAAAAAGCAGCTTCGACGGGAGATCCTTTATAGGTTCCGTTCCCCTTAGAATGTCCGTATTTCTCCAAATTCACCGCATCGGCAATCGTTTTAACCAAATCATACTGGCGGTTATACACCGTAATCGTATGACTGTACATCATATTCTGGGCAAAAAATAAACCCCGACCTGAATGCACAATAGATTTGGGGGAAATTTTGCCAGAAATGGTTTGTTTTAGCGTCATCTGGCTGGACTGACGTTGCTCATCGTTCTTTTTTTTTTCGCTGTCTTCGTTAATAAAACTGTCTTGATTAAAGGGACTATTGTCAGAATTTTCTGTCGGTGTAGAGAACGAATCTTGATTCAAAGGAATCGGGTCGTAATTTTCCTCCGGTTTGATGAATGAGTCCTGAGTAAAGGTACTCTCGTCACCGCTTTCCTCTGATGTAGATTGATTTAACTCCGAAGTCGAAGACTCAATCGAGGATTCTGTTGTCGTAGCAGAGGGCAATTCTAATGCCGCTTTGGTATTAGCCCCCACCATCCCATCTACGGTTAATCCCTTCGCTTTTTGATATTGAATTACGGCATTTTCGGTTAGGTTGCCATAATATCCCGTGATTGGTCCGTCATAATACCCCTGTGCTTGTAATGTTCTCTGTAGCGCCGTCACATCTGAATTGCGACTCCCTCGCTTGAGAACTAAACCGGGATTGGCGAATCCCATTCTATCCTCTGTCGCTTCCGTTGAGGGGGCAGTTTGTGAGGCGGATGACACTGGAGTCGATTCTAATGCCGCACGGGTTTTAGGTCCAGCCATCCCATCTACGGTTAATCCCTTGGCTTGTTGCAGTTGAATCACGGCGTCTTGGGTCGTTGAACCATAGTACCCGGTAATCGGTCCATTAAAATAGCCAGCCACTTGTAAATTTCGCTGGAGAGAGGTGACTTGAGAATTGCGATCGCCTCGTTGGAGAATAAAATTGGGTCGGGCAGATACGGCGGGTTTCTCCGGTTCTGGTATGGGTGACTCAAACTCTAGAGGTGTATCAAGACTCGCATCCGTTGCTGCGGCGGAGTCAGACTCTAATGTGGCGGTGGTATTCGTCCCAACGATACCATCCGGGCTAAGTCCGTTGGCTTGTTGAAACTGGATAACAGCTGCTTCGGTTAAAGGTCCATAGTACCCGGTAATCGGTCCATTAAAGTACCCCTCAGCTTGCAGCGTTTTCTGAAGATTGGTCACCTCAGCCCCACTATTTCCTTTCCGCAACGCTAAAACGGGACTGGCTAGGCTAACAATGAACAGCGCCATGCTTAAGAAGATAAAGGGAATCCAAGCCGCACTCAGGGGCTTTTTCCGGTCGATTGGTATAAATATGCTGGAACTAGCGGGGGGTTTGGGGTCGGAGGTTGCCAATGCTTCATCAGTGACCGCCACATGAAGGGAGGCAGGGTTTTCCATTGTTCTCTATTGTCTTAGCGCATTCTCCGTTATCCTATACCAGGAACTTTGATAAGGGCTACCCCCTAGAGCGTTAGTTAGGTCATTTGCAAGGAATTGAGAAATATTTACAGAACTTAATAGAGTTGGTTATTTCTAGCAACCGATTGATTGTTACAAAATTTTAAATCGGTAAACATTCTCAAGACTGTGAGTCAACCGAGCATTTTTTCAGTGGGAATTTTCCTAAGATAGTTAACGAAAAACCAAAGACTGCTCATTCATTGTGAAGAATTGTAGAGATATTGATCACACCAAAGTCAAATTTTCCTGATTGAAATAGAATCAGAAAGTACAACCATCTTAGAGCATTCTTTAACGTTGCATTTACGGCATCTATCATTGACAGTACGTTAGCGGCTTCTGTTTGAAGATAGCTAACCCAGTCACGAGTAGAATGGGTATTGTATGACATTAGATTTACGAGAATTTTTCCAAGCCACCAATCCCGATAAAACCTTATTCGTGGATAATGCTGCCAAGGATCAAAACTATTATATTGATTTCTCGCCAGTGCGAGGGGGACATGCGATCAAGCAATTAAGCAATCAAATTGCATTTTGGTCACCGGATATACCGACTTGCCAACTGTTTACCGGACACGTTGGCTGTGGTAAGTCTACCGAATTGTTGCAACTCAAAGCTCAGTTAGAGCGAGCAGGATTTCATATTGTTTATTTTGAATCCTCTAAAAATTTGGAAATGGCAGACGTAGATGTCAGTGATATTTTACTAGCAATCGCGGCGCGGGTGAGTCAAAGCTTGGATACAATTGAACGGGACTGTTCCCAGAATACTCAAACTATTCTTAAACAAGTGGCTAAACTGTTGCAAACCGAAATTGAACTGACGGCTGAGGCTTCGGTTCCGGGGTTGGGTGATGTAGCCGCTAGTACAGAAGGAGATTTTTCAGTTGATGTCGGCATTCCGGGAGTTGGTAAAGTAAAGGTGAATCAGGAGGAAGGATTATCATTTGTTGCTCCTTTAATTGGTAAGATTACCGCGAAAGCAAAAGCCAGTCCAGAGTTTCGGAATAAATTAAGAGGATATTTGGAACCGCGCACAAATGGAATATTAGACGCAATTAACTCGGAACTAATTGAACCCGGAATCCAGACACTCAAAGACTACGGTAAAAAAGGGCTAGTAGTCATCGTTGATAACCTTGACAGAATTGACAGTTCTGTTAAACCCTGGGGACGTAATCAGCAAGAATACTTATTCGTAGACCGTGGTGAGCAGTTACGCAGTTTAAACTGTCATCTAATTTATACCATGCCCTTGGCGTTGAGGTTCTCTAATGAGTTGGGTCCGTTGACTCAGCGGTTTAAGAATCCGACTGTATTACCGATGGTATTAGTTCAGTTGCGCGATGGTCGTGAAAGTGAACAAGGAATGGCGCTACTACGACAGATGGTTTTAGCCAGAGCGTTTCCGGATTTAAAAGCACAGCAACGTCTCCATAAAATTACAGAGATTTTTGATACACCTGACACCTTAGATCGCCTCTGTCGGATCAGTGGCGGTCATGTCCGCAATTTGCTACGATTGCTCAATAATGCCATCCAGACCGAAATGGGATTACCGATCTCCTGGGACAGCTTGGATAAGGTAATTCTAGACTATAAAAATGCGCTGAAGCTAGCTGTTGATGACCATGAATGGGCGTTATTGCATCGAGTAGCTAAGGAGAAAAGAGTTACTGGCGATGATGGATACGAAAAGCTGATTCGCAGTATGTTCGTCTATGAGTATCAGGATCGCCAAGGCTCTTGGTTTGTGATCAATCCAGTTTTGGCAGAAGCGGAGGAATTCCAATCATGAGCCAATCTTGGCAAAGCAATAACCAAAAATCATTACAAGAACTTGCTTGGGCGATCGAAATGTCCGAGGGGCAGTTTTCCCTGATTTTGGCTCACTGTAACTACCTTAGTCTGCGATCGCGATCGGTGCAACAGCTCCACGAAATCTGCGCTGTACCGATCCGAGAACTTGTCCTGCATCCGTCTAACCAGCTACTTTACTCCACGATTCAACAGGAGGTAGCGACACAAATACCATCGGCGTTGATGGTATTAGGATTGGAATCCGTTAACAACCTCGATTACCTGCTCACTTCAATGAACCAAGTGCGGGAAGAGTTTCGCAAAAACTGTCCCTTTCCTTTGGTGATTTGGGTTAACGATGAAATCGTGCGAAAGCTGATTCGGTTGGTTCCAGATATTGAGAGTTGGGCAAAGCGCACGGTGTTGACTTACCCACCGGAAACCCTGATCCATGAGCTACACCAGAACACTAATACTTTATTTACAAAAGTTTTCGACTTGGGCATTAGTCCATTTTTAGCCAATGATGCCATCTTAGGTAGGAATGTGAGTGGGGAAATTCAAGCAGCTTTGCAGGAGTTAAAAAACCAAGGGAGAGATATACCAGAAACATTACAAGCGAGTCTGGACTTTGTTTGGGGTCGAGAGGCTTATGATCAGGATAAAATTGATCTGGCATTAGCACACTATCAGCACAGTCTTGCCTTTTGGCAGCAGGTCAAGCATTTTCTCCTCCGGTGTAGTTTAGTTGCCACAAAAAAGCTTTTTTGGACTCTGCTTTTGGTGTATTACATCAAGTCTGAAACCTCTGTCGCCGGGGAATCGCCATCCCCAGAGCCAACATTGAGAGAAAAAGAGGGATCGCTACTATTTCACATCGGGTTATGTTATTGCCGCAAAGCCGAGTTAGATAAAGCCGAAAGTTGTCATCATTGGCACAAAGCCTTGTTTTATTTTCAGCAATGCATTGATGGTTTTGAGCAGGTGGGGCGTCTTGATTTAGTGGCGAAGTTTATTGGTCAACTGGGTGAGGTATGGCGACGCTTAGAAAATTGGGATGAGTTGTATAAACTCGCTCAAAAAGCCCAGCGATTACATAAAAACCATGGCAATCCGGGGTCACTGGCTCAAAATTATGGCTTTTTCGCCGAAGTCGCTTTGTACCAGAACCAGGGGAATAAGGCAAAGGCGTTTGTCAAAAAAGCGTTGCAACTCTCAGACGCGACGACAGAGAAACAGCATCACAGTTGGTATCTGTTATTATTAGCGCGATCGCAGAAACAGTTGGGACAGGTTCAGGAGGCGATTAAAACTCTAGAAACCGCGAAAAAGGCTGAACCTGAGCATAATCCGCTGCTTTATATTCGGATTTTGAATGAGTTACAAAACCTATACTACCAACAACACCGCTATCTCGAAGCCTTTGACGTTAAACAATGTCGGCGCTCCATCGAACAGCAGTTTAATTTCCGAGCTTTTATTGGTGCGGGGCGTTTGCAATCCCGACGACAGGCAACTTTTTCCTTAACCCAGTCCGAGCATCGGGAGACTGTGGCTAGAGAAATTTTGGCTTCCGGTCGAGAAAATGATATCAAAGGTTTAATTGCCAGAATTGGCAGCACTCAGCATAAGCTAACGGTGATTTATGGTCAATCAGGCGTTGGTAAAAGTTCCTTAGTCAATGCCGGTTTACTCCCAACTCTGAGGTATCAGAATATTGGTACAGATACTCGCGATATTTTAGCCGTTCCACTGCGGGTTTACACGGATTGGGTGAATGATTTGGGCAAGTCACTGTTTAAAGCGCTGGAGAAACGAGGAATTACTTTATCCGCTATACCGGATTCAGCCGCTACTCTAATCGAACAACTAACTCAAAATGAACATCACAACCTGCTAACTGTTCTAATTTTTGACCAGTTCGAGGAATTTTTCTTTATTTGCAGCGAATCTGAGCAAAAAGAACAAATTTTTGAGTTTTTCGGTAAATGTCTAAATATCCCTGGTGTCAAGGTTGTCCTTTCTATGCGGAAGGATTATCTCCATGATTTACTCATTGGCAATCATTTACCCCATCTAGACGCTATCCAGAATGATATTCTCAGTAAAAATATTCTCTACCCTTTAGGTAATTTTTCCCGGAAAGATGCCAAGAATCTTATTCAACGTTTAACGGACGGCTCTCAGTTTCCCTTAGAACCCGCTTTGATTAATGAAGTTGTGAAGGATTTAGCTAGCCGCTCTAAAGAAGTGCGTCCAATTGAGCTGCAAGTGGTTTGCGCCCAACTGCAAACGGAAGGAATTACCACCCTGGTTGAGTATCGAGAACGGGGTCCGAAGGATAAACTGGTGCAGCGCTATTTAGGAGAAGTGATTAAAGATTGTGGTGCTGAAAACCAACGCACGGCTGAATTGGTCTTATATTTACTCACCCATGGGAAAAAACCTCGTCCTATCAAAAGTCGTGCCGATTTGGAGGCACAGCTCAAAGCCTTGGCAGCGGATCTGGCGATCAAACCTGACCAATTAAAGGCAGGAACTTCTCAACAATTAAGTTTGGTTTTAGACATTCTAGTTAAATCTGGTTTAGTTTTTAAGATTACTGACAGCTATGGAATACGCTATCAAATTGTTCATGATTATTTAACCTATTTTATTCGCAACCCCAGAGAGAGAAACTTATTAGACGAAATCAAAAGTCAATTCAGCCAAAAACAATTGATTTACGTCCAAAAACAGAAAAATTTTGCGGCGGTTGCTGTATGTTTTATTTTAGTTATATCGACGGTTTTATCACAACACCAAAGACAAGAAGCAGAATCCCAAAGACAAAAAGCAGAATCCCAGAGGCAAGAAGCAGAAAAAAACCAAATGTTAGCCAGAATTAAGACATCAGAAGCCTTGTCTGCATCAGGTAAAAAATTTGAGTCTTTGATCGAAGTGATTAATGCGGGAATCCAATTGAAGCAAAAAAGAACATTGCACTCAAACAATAAGATTCGTGAGCAAGTTGTAGCAGCCCTAAAACAGTCAATTTACTGGATAAAAGAAAGCAATCGCTTAGAAGGGCATAAAAGTCTTGTATGGGATGTAAGTGTCTTAAAGAATGAGGATAGTAAACCCACAACCATTGCCTCAGCTAGTTATGACGGAACTGTAAGACTCTGGAAACCAGATGGCGAATTAATTCAGGAAATTAAAGCCCATGAGGATAGAGTATTGAGCGTTAATTTTTCACCAAACGGTCAGATAATGGCGACAGCCAGCTTTGACAAGAAAGTTAAACTCTGGAAAGCTAATGGTCAAGGTGGTTTTGAAGACTTCTCTTACCAAACTATCGAGGGACACAACGAAGGTGTCTATGATGTTAGTTTTTCACCGGATGGCAAAATAATTGCCACGGCTAGTCGAGATAAGACTGTAAAATTGTGGGATTTAGAGGGTGACCTGCTCAAGACACTTACAGGACATGATAAAAGCGTTAATAGTGTAGCTTTCTCACCCGATGGTAAGATGATTGCCACAGCCAGTCGGGATAACACAGTGAAACTCTGGCAACGTAATGATGAGGGTACGTTTGAAATCCTTCCCGATAAGACACTTCAAGAGCATTCAGATATAGTCTGGGCTGTTAGTTTCAGTCCTGACGGTGAGACGATTGCCACAGCCAGTCGGGATAAGACGGTTAAACTTTGGTCGCTAGATGATGGCTCTATAAAAACTATTAATGGGCATAAAGATTCAGTGTTAAGCATGAGTTTTAGTCCCAATGGCAAGGTCATTGCCACAGCGAGTCAGGATAACACGGTCAAGGTTTGGAACGTTGAGAATGGGCAGTTGCAAACAACTCTAACAGGACATAGTAATGGTGTTTATGATGTGAATTTTTTATCTGAAAATCGCCTAGTCTCAGCCAGCGCTGATCACTCATTAAAAGTCTGGCAACTGGGTAAAAGAAGCTTCAAAAAAAACCTCAACGGACATGAGGATATAGTCTGGGATGTAAGTTTTAGTTTTAACGGTGAGAGGATTGCCTCAGCCAGTGCAGATGGCACCGTAAAACTGTGGGAAAAGGACTCTTCAACCAATGGAAGTCATACACCAGACTATAGACTGCTAAAAACCCTCCAAGGTCACAACAAAGAGGTTTTGGATGTTAGTTTGTCCCAAGATGGTCAATTAATCGCCACAGCAAGTTATGATACAACCGTCCAACTTTGGACAGGCAACGGTAGACGGCTATGGATTCTAAAGCATCCTGACCAGGTATTTGATGTCAGTATTTCTCCTGACGGTGAGACCATTGCTACAGCCAGTCGAGATAATATCGTCAGACTCTGGAGGTTCGACGGTGAATGGCAACAGACTCCACTAACAGATCATCGCGACTGGGTAAGGGATGTGACGTTTAGTCCCGATGGTAAAATTATTGCCTCAGCCAGTGATGACACAACTGTAAAACTCTGGAAGCCGGATGGCAGGTTGATTGGGACACTCGAAGGACACAAAAGTTGGGTTCGGAGTGTGGCATTCTCGCCAGATGGTCAAATCATCGCTACAGCCAGTGAGGACAATACAGCGAAACTTTGGACAATCCAAGGAAAATACATTACGACGCTTGCAGGACATCGGGATCAGGTTCGGAGTGTGGCATTCTCACCAGATGGTAAAACCATCGCCACAGCCAGTGATGATAAAACCGTGAAACTCTGGAACCGGGATGGGAGTCTCCAGAGAACTCTACCCAGACATCGCGACGGCATTAGAGGCGTGAGTTTCTCTCCTGACGGTCAAACTTTAGCGTTAGCCAGTGCAAGCAATACTGTAATTTTGTGGGATTTACAGGAAATCCACAAATTAGATGAGTTAGATGAACTACTGACATACGGTTGCAAGTGGCTGGAGGACTATATCAAGACGAAGCAGAATACAAAACCGAGCGATGCTGACAGCGCAACTAATCCTGAACTCCCTCAGTGTGAGGGAATCGGTACTCAGTTCTCGCCTAAAAATTGAGTGGCTCTCGACTATAGGCTCGGCTTTAACTGTCTATTTACAAATACCATTGTCGTGAGTAAACTAATGCCCCTCTTGCTCTGCCAATTGTTCTACAAGCCTTGAATGTTCCTCCGAAGCTAAACCTTCCTGCAACACCGACAATACCCTCGCCATATTTCCGGCTAATAAATCACCTGCGGCTAACCACAATCCGGGAAACACTCGACTCCGGATCACATTCCCTTCATCCACGGGCAACGATACATACTCACCCTGCTGTAAGTAAAACCAATCAAGCCTCCGTTCACACACTTGCCAAACAATATACTCTTGCACTCCATTGCGACGATACGCCCGTTTCTTATCATACAAGTCAATCGCCACACTACTCGCTGCAATCTCTGCTACCAATTCCGGCGCACCCTCAATATAATCATCTTCGCTGAGTTTCGCCTGTCCCCCTGCATTTTCATCAATTAACAGTACAGCATCGGGTTGGGGTTCGTTGTCTAAGTCTAAACGAACGGTAGGTTCAATCCCTAACTCAATCCCAGGTGTCGCCACTTGATAATTGCCCAGCCAAATAATTAAATTAGCGTGAGGTTGACCATGACTTCTAAAACGCAGTGCAGCAGGCAAGTAAACGACTCCTTCAATTAGTTCAGCTTTCTGGAGAGAAGGCATCGCGTGATAACGACGCTCAAATTCATAACGATTCAAGCGATCGCCACTTTCAAGTGCTGGAGGTAAAGACTCTTGCTGGAAGCTCGTTTGAACCATTGATTGCCTTTTTCGCTAGTCGGTTGATGTTTCTATGCCTAGATCGTATTTGTTATTCTCCTATATTCCCACAACTCGACGTTCGCGATCGCATGGCTGATGGCGAAGACAGCACCACGACGAACCTGTGCGATCGCGTTTATTGGGTATTGATGTTGCAGGATAGTGGATGTTGGGTTTCCTACGTCAACCCAACCTACGGTGATGGGTGATCGCCGCTTGGTACAAAAGTATTACTGCCCGACCCTCTTGGCAGCAAACGGAACTGGATGACGATGCCTTCAACACCTGGAAATCCTGCATCAGAAATAGACTTAGACAAATTACTAGGCGCGATCGCATTGATCATTTAGAATGTATAAAGGTGATTACGCGACCTTTCCCCTAGAGGTTACTGCTGCATCATACCGACCGCCTGCAAACACCTCTAAACCAAACAGGCAAGGCGGTCAAGGGAAATTTAAATGGGTCTGTTACTTCTACCCTCCAGTCCTGAGTCCAAAACCTAGTCTGGATAATCGTTTCAGTCATCGATGCGACTGAAAATTTTTCATAGAGATAAAGTAACGAATTTGATTGCATTAACCGTATTAGTGTGATTCAAGTTACATTTAGGGAGTGCAATCAGTTACCCAGACCAACAGAAATTATCACGTTACGGTCAATCTACCTATCACAATGCACGACCTTAAAATCGTGGATACTAAAAATTAGTTTCTTTCCATGAGGGGACTTTTCTTATGCAAATGCAAATGCCAAATACCCTAGAGCAACTCCCTGAAGGCGGAATGGGCATTAAAATTATTTCCCAGATAGCCGATGAGATCAGATACATTCGTACCCGAGACCATAAAAATTGTTTGTTCATCAGCAAAGCCTATGACCAAGAACCTGTTAAAAGACTACCGAAATGCCACCAAAAGAATTTATTTGCTCGGTTAATTTGTTTCTGCCAACGTCTGATTTTGACGTTGGTCAATTCCTATCGCAGAAACCGGACGAAGTCGCGTTATCGAAACCTGAGGCTTACCGTCAATAGCGACCTAAATTCTGTAGAGCAAATTTTAGAATGGTATGGACAGCTTCAGCATTTACCCATTCCCCAACAGGTTTGGCAATTAGGTCAAATCGCTCTAGTTGAGGCGTTTACCAATGTTGTTCGTCATGCCCACAAAGGCTTATCTCAATCGACTCCCGTTGACTTGGAAATCACGGTATACAATCATCGTTTAGACATGAAAATTTGGGATTATGGACAGCCTTTTGATTTAGAATCCAAGTTGAAAGAAGTTTAGCCACAAAATGATTGCTCATTTAGAGTTCCCCAGTCTCTGGGTTTTAAAACATTGTTTCCTTAGGAATCATCAAGACTAAACAAACGACTGATAAACCGAGTTAGGCTAAAGAATTGCCGATGTAATCCCGCCGGGTGAGTTTAACCTCTAAGCCTCATCTGGCAACTGGACTTCCCCCATCTCCATCACTGCTGTCCCCATCTCCAGTTTCTGAGGAGATAAGTAAAATCATGCTTGTACTATCCAATCAATGATAGTATCGTTGTGGCAGGGTGACTCCTATAGAAAGATGCAACGATTGAAAAAATTACTCCTTCTATTCAAAAATTCTTGTGGGGACAGTGCATTTCTGGGTGCGATTGAACAGGTTGAGGG